>CASFPZ010000001.1 GCA_949296365.1 uncultured Akkermansia sp.
CGAGCGTGGCAATGTTGGCAACACTCGCGGCGGTGTCCTCGGCCTCCGGGCGTTTGATCACAAACTCCACGAGCCGCGGCTGGCCGGGGTGCCATTGGTTCCCCAACATACACGTTAGAACCTTTTGTAAATGAATTGCCTATGGGATATTCCTTGGGAAGTACAGGATTGTCCGGACATTAGGTCAAGGTAGTTTTGAGATTACCTATCTGCAGGCAATTGAGAAACGTCGTAACAGATGGTTATTAAGGGAAACTAACCACCTGACTATTCGTTTAGGCAAGTAGGTTGACAATAAGACACCCCAAAATTGGAGGGTTGGGGTGTGGAAACATTTTCCTAGCAGCACAACCACAAGGGGCAACTTGCTTAAAGAGTTTTACCGGACACTGATGGAACGTTTTATTTCTCAATATCTTATTTGAGAAATAGTCCTTAGAAAGTTGAGATAGGAACACGGGAGAGTTCCCGAGGGCGGGTTGGCTAAGATCAGCGCTAAGATGTTGGGAATGTTAAGTTGCATGCATCGCTAAATTGTCATAAAAATATATTAAAAAATATAGATAAAGCTTGACATGATGGGAATGATAGAAGAGGTTGAAAGACGTCATGTTATTGCTATATACATTCAACTTGATCATTCTTATTTTGCACCTTATTAGGTGCAATCATATCGTAATAGATCAGTGGTCTTTTACCAGTCCGGCAACTGTTAGGCAAGAGGTTGCTTGTTATCGTTTGAACATTACTGCTAAACAGATCTCTAAAGAATTAGATGATCATATAGTGAACTATTTATCAATTATTACTAATAAAGCATTTATTAATGCTGATAAAGAGATAGGTTAGGATAGATTTCTAGTTTCAATCATCAACCACTTTTAATTTTATTGTTATGACAGATTCGATATATTCTATTAGATTAAAAACAATAGCTCAAACTATGAATTTGAAATGGATTTGTGCTATAGGTACCATGTTAATTGTTCTTCTTGCAAGTCTTGTTGGTTGTACGAATAATGATAAACGATGGAGAACGGAAGAAGTTTCAGTTCGAACCCCAGAGGAGCAACAGTTATTTGAAATACTCAAGAATTATAATCCTAGTCAATCCTTCCAAAAACTGGAGGAAATTCTTACTCAACTGGATAACGTCAATTTGAAGGATTCAGAGCAGATGACTCCTTTAGGAATTGCTGTTGATACAAATAATGTTCAAGGAGCAAAGATATTGCTGCAATGTAAGGCTAATGCTAATTGTCGGGTTACATCTAATGGTATTCCAGTTATTCATTTGGCCATACGAAGAAGTAATAATGAAATGATCAAACTTTTAATTAATAACAATGCCAAACTTAGCCCTAAATGCATACAAGAAGCTATTACAATTCAAGACAGAGAGCTAGTTAGGTTTTTGGTCAGTACTCTTAAAGAAGAAAATATCGTTTTCTCTCAGGAAGATAAGCAAGAATTATTGAAAGCATGTATAGAAAAAACTTACATAGATGGGTTTGATGAATTAAGAATAAATGATTTATTGCCAGATTTATCTAACGACCGGAATTCATTATTTTTATTACAAAAAAAAGATTCGCCTCAGTTTCTCGAATTTGCTCGTCTTTTATTTAAGGCAGGGTGTCCAGGGAATGTGACACATAATGATAAAAAGGCAGGGAAAACCTACGATCTTTTAACATTTGCTCTGGAGTCCGGAACAAACAAAGGCTTTATGGAACAGTTTTTTCAGTTAGCTTTCTATCGTCATGCAAATCCTAATTATGTTATTCCGGAAACGGGGGAAACAGCGTTGTATCTTGCAGTTAAAAATGAAGCTGATCCTGTTGTTCAACTTCTTCTAAACAAGGGAGCTGATTACAATTTAGCATTAAAAGATTCTTTGGAAACACCGTTTACATTGGCACTTGTCAACAAAAACGTCAAGGCCGTGCAAGATATGTTGGAGCATAATGCTAATCCAAACGCTCTCTTAGCGATGAAACAAGCTAACAAACTATTGACGCCGCTAGGCATTGTCATCATTACTCAGACAACTTCTTCCGGTAGTGATCGCGCTGTGGAAATTATTCAGCTTCTTTTAGAGAAAGGTGCTGATCCAACAAGCAAAGTCGATGGTAAGAACACGGTGCTTAGGCTTCTCTTGGACAATACCAATTGGGATAGCCGCAGTCGACAACAAGCCATTTCGTTGATCATTAAGAAAGGTGGTATTAAAAACCTTCCTGATGAAGATTTTGTATTGTTACTTGATAACCTGATTTCTAATGGGAAAGAAGAAATGGCTCTTTCTATTTTGAAATCCATTCCTGCGAGGCCAATAGAAGTGAAGATGACCGAACTTCTTTGTAAGGCATGTGCGTTGTTCAAACCTGAGGCTGTCAAATTCTTGCTTAAAAATGGAGCGAAAGCGGCTGAACCTGATTACAATGGCAATACGCCTCTATGGTATGCAATTCCAACCCGATTCAGGTTTGATAAAGATAAAGACAATGCATTGGCTTGTATTCTTCATTTGAAAGAAGCTGGTGTCACCCAAGCAGATTCCAAAGCACTCAATAAAATCAAAGAGTGCCCTGATAGTAATATTCGTGCTTTGTTCGTTCGTGGGACACGAATATCCAAACCATCCCGACCTGTATTAAAAGTATCTAAACCTGCTGTCATTGAGGCTCTGATATCAGCCAAGCCTTCTGATGCCAGAAAAGCTATTGAGGATATAGACGCCTATATTCAACAATCTAATGACGTCAAGGATAAAATGGCTCTCGAGCAGTTAAAAAAACATTACGGAATTATATAAATTTTATGGAAATGCTCAAAATATCATTAAAAGTAACGCTCCCTATATAGCCGAAGTTAAAAAATTACATGAAAAGTCCAGGAATAAGGCTATTAATACCGAAACTGCGCGTAGATTATCTGTAAAACAAAATTATGAAGCCTATAGAATAGAAAAAATGATCCAACAGAATAATTCCGAGATTTCTCGTCAAATGTACGACGTGTCAAGACAACTGAGTGATACATATGTGGCTCTTTCGCAAGCTGGGCGTAGCGAAGATAAAGCCATTCTTGTACAAACAGCCAAAACAATCTTCGATAAAATCAGAAATTACTCAAGAACGCCTTATTAAAATAGAGTAAAAATAGAGTACTTAAAAAAGGTCAACGCCATGACTTGAGGTGTCCGTAATGCTTTTTGGTATTAGTATTATTTAGTAAAACGGGCACCTCAATCTGCTTTATCCGCTTTTACCGGACAGTAATGGTAATTAGTAGAGGAAGAATTAGCATTGCGAGAGGCAAAGTATTCAGACATGATGAGGGAGGAAAACGTATGGATAAAAATCGGATATTGATTATGACAGGCTCAGGCAAAGGGAAAACGACTTCTGCCTTTGGCATGGCGTTGCGTGTTTGGGGACATGGTGGACGAGTCAGCGTGATTCAATCGATCAAACATGAGAGTGGGTCCGGAGAAGTGGAGGCCTTGCGTTCATTGCCTGGGTGTGAAGTCGTTTGCACGGGGTTAGGGTTTACGCCACGGCGGAACGATGAAACGGCCTGGCGTGAACATGAGTCAGCAGCACAACAAGGCTGGGAATTGGCGTGTGATAAACTACGGGACATGTCTGTACGCCTCGTGGTATTGGACGAGGTGTTTTATCCCATTCGTTATGGCTGGTTAACAGAAGAAAGAGTGGAACCAATATTGAGGAGATTTGCCAACGAGGAGGCTGGGCGGATTTTGATTATGACGGGGCGAAATGCTCCGGAATGGTGTATCAATTTGGCCGATACAGTGAGTTCGATTCAAGAAATCAAACATGCATTGCGCCAAGGAATTGTCGCGCAGGAAGGAGTTGAATATTAACGAGATCTGTATGTAGGAACGACCAGAGGGCAACGCGTCTTTTTAATTTCATGAATTACTGTGCAATTCCGTGATTTTGGGGCATACCGGGTTAGATGATAGACGATGCCCGACGTTGTTTCATTGGGCGGGGAGGCGATTGAAGGCTTCCTTTTGGACGTGCTTCTTGCCCTGGTATGAGCTCAGAACGCTTTTGGCGGTAGGATTAGTAGAATCATTGGTATGCTTTTGGGGATTGATCACCAGGGAGGCTTGGGCACCTTGAATGTCGAGGAAAGCAGGTTTCCTTGGATCTAATTCAGCCAGAATCTGGTATCCATCAACAGAGAATTTGCATTTTCCATTGTGGCGAAGGCTGGGGGAAGAAAGGGGCGGATTACCCAGACAGATGATAGATAAGAACCGCATGGCTCGGGACGGCTTCAGTGTCGTATAGCTAGCGTGATACTGTTGGGGAAGATCTTTGTACTTCTTTTTGAAGTCGACAGGGGGAATGTAGAATTGGTCAGTTGTCTCAAGTTTGAGGGGATTTGATCCGAACACATGTACTTGAGCAGCATTGAGCTGTGTGGCAACATTCAGAACGTTGTCGGAAATGGTTTTGAATGGAGAAGGGGAGTGAAGGAGCCAGGTCCACTGATGGGGAAGTTCAGATTCCAGCACATCGTAGACGACCACGGTGTCAGGACGCAATAAAGCTAGGTGGCGTTCGAATTTTTGGAGACGAGCGTCAGTAAATCCCCATTTAGGCGTATTAGCAATACCGTTGCGATGATTGAGTTCGAGGAACTGCGAATCAGTTGAAAGACGATAGGCCATAGCTGCTTCTCCGCAAACATAAGCAATTTCTTTATTGTTAAGGAAACGTTTGATCCATCCGTACCCTTCGTGGCCGAAAGCTTGTCCGCAGCCGTCGACTAAAATCCCATTGTGCGCACGCGTATGGCGGTAAGAAGTCAGAGAATGCGGGTCGGCAAACGAGGTGTAATATCCGGTGGAATAAAAGAGACGTTCTCCACGGCGTGAGATGTTAAAACAATTTTGGTTGGCATGCATGTGTCCTTTGGCGCCGAAGGGAGATGAACGGAAATATACCGCTGTATCTCGGTCGGCATGCAGGACGTTGCTGTGGAGAGCCGCCTGACCAGTGCCGTAAAAGACGCGGGCTTGTGGGAGATGTGGTTCCGGTACAGGACGCCATTGAACATGGCGAACAATCTGGTACCAAGGTTCGATTTCATTTAATTGGAGCGAGACTGGTTTGTTATTTTGATCGCCGATCGATTGATAGAATCGGAACATGGCAAGGGAGTCCTTGTTTTCATACCCAACGACCAGAGCCTCTGACCGCCCGACGTCATTGCCCTGACGTATGCGGTCGTGCATGTCTCCAAAGCCGGAAATAGCTCCTCCTGACGGTGCAAAATAGACAAGGTAATCAGCAAGCGAGCGGTACCAAGGCATTTGGAAAACATCTGCGTTGCCATGGATTTTCATTGTCAATGCCATATCAATGATTGCGCTTTTGTTGACGCCGAAATAACCAGGACCTTCCGCCCAACCACCTTCTTGCGTAGCTAGGTTGGGAAAACGCACCAAAAAGAGGTCGTAAATGTAGCGTAGCATCTTGCGGCTGATGGGCAATTCATGGACAGTCGCCAATGCGGCATGGAAGTTGCCAGAGATTCCCGTTTGCCAAAAGTGGTTTTCGACTTGGCGGCTTTCGATTTTGCCGCTCCAAGCGTTCAGGTTGAGTTGTAATTGCCGGTCGATAACTCTCAAAATTTTCTCGCGTTCTTGAGAGGACAATTCTTTAAACATCAAATCGTAACCTAGGGCAATCATATGGAGGACTTGTGCGCCGATGAGATCGTGTGTCGGCCAAGACAACAGGACTTGCAGACGCTCGCGAAGCGTAGACAGTATCTGGGGATCGCCAGAGAGCGCCCAGGCTTCCATCAGCGCCCGGAACTTTTTAAGTTCTCGGTTGATTGTGCGAGAGATGACTTTCCCCTTGGCTGGATTCTCGTCTGAGACTGCTCCTTGGTATGGAGTGTCGCGCAGGATCCGTTTCCCTTTGGCAATGATCGTGTTGAACAACGGATGGCAACGCGTTTTTTCTTTGAATGAGGCCAATGGTTGTCCCGCGGTCATAAGGAAGGGGTGATGTTGAGGGAGTTTAGCCAGGAACTCGTTCCAAGTGGGGGTTTCAAAGACAGGAGTTTGTTCAGAGATCAAGAAAGAATAAGGCCCCATAGTGGTTGTTTTCCCCTGGTCGACAATTTCGTATTTCCAATACCATGTTCCCGGCTTTAACTTTTTGTGTGGATGGTAAAAGCAGAACCGTTGTCCGCTCGATACAAGGGCGGACGATGAGGCAAATGAAGCATCTTGACTTAAATAGACGTTATAGACCGGATTCCGTTTATTCCAATAACGCTCTGACCGCCATTGCAACGGCGCCGGATTGACGGGGACAGAGACCCCATGGGTTGGCCAAGGGCGACTGCGCCACGCCTCATATAAGGATGGTGAAGTGTCGTTATGGAATTCTGTGCCTATTGCTTGCATCAGGAAGGTGAAAGCGATAACGAAAAAGAAAATGAAAGATGGGAGGCAGAGAATTGTCATAAGCAGAGAAGATTAGCTAGATTTTATAGGCCCTGGTGGGAGTTTTGACCCAAAAGCCATCTTGCCTCTAGCCCCCGGAGCCAGACTCTTGATGAGAACAGGTTTCATCTTCTGAGCTTTTAGAGGTCAATCGAGTAAGAATTTCCTGACATCAGCCGGGGATTGTAACACAACAGTGGAGGGAACAACTGGAATTTCCGCGTGTGCCCAGGCAGCTAAGCCAAAATCTACGCCAGCTGATTGAGCGCAGAGACCATCGCATTCCATATCTCCAATGTAAAACAGATCGCGAGGAGATAATTTTGTTTGGGAACAGTAAGCAAGAAGAGGCTCCGGCGAAGGTTTGGGACAGGAAACATCGTCGACACAAATGATGGTTTGGAAGTAAGGCATCATGCCAAATGGGGCAAAATCGTTTTCAATTTCGCTACGAGTTTTTGAAGTGATGATGCCGAGACCGTTCCCACGAACTGCCAAATCGCGCAGCAATTCTGGGATGCCATCAAATAAATACATCCAACTCTTATAATGAGTCAGGTTGTGGTTCCACAGCTTTAATACAGGTTCTGGGTCGACGAATCCCACGCGTTTCAACGCGTCTCGACCAGGAAGACTGAGAACAAAATGCAATTCTTCATCTGTGAATGTGCGATGGAGCAACGTTGCCAAAGTGTCTTGCAGGCTTTTCAACATGGCCTGGGCGGAATTGAGCATCGTGCCGTCGATGTCAAAGACGATGTGCTTGTACGTGTTCATAAGAATGCGAATGAACAGAAGCTGGGAACAGAAAACTTCCTGAAACCTTTCCCTATGAAAAGGGGAATCTACCATATTAACAACCGACGAACAAGACTTGCACGAAAAAATACCAGGAATAACCTTTCTCCCCTCCAAGAAGAGGAGAGTGAATCTCCCTCTATATGGAGACTTTCCCCTTAGTGTCAATTTTCCTGAAGTGACAATGGAGTGATAGGCTCTCCGGCAGGCAACAAACCCGCCGGAGAGACGGTAAATTATTGGGAGAGTTTCCAGATTTCGGCCGCAGTCATGAGGAATGCTCCGACGCCGTAGACTTCCGTATTCTTTTTCTGGACATTTTTGGGGGAGGCCCCTACGGGCTGAACCCAGCAGAGTTTACCTTCCGTATCGACAGATTTTACCAAAGCTTCCCAACCTTTGCGGACGATAGGCAAATATTCGTCTTTGGGCAAGAGACCAGCGTTGATTCCATAGGCGAGAGCGTAGGTGATGAATCCTGTGGCGCTAGTTTCTGGGGCAGGGTAACTAGCTGGATCCAGCAGACTGGCATGCCAGCAACCGTCTGATTGTTGCAAGGAGGCAAGGCGTTTGCTCATGCTTAAGAACAATTGCTCGTAGAATGGGCGATAACGTTGGTCGTCTTTCGGCAATACCTTCAGTATTTCGGCTAATCCGCCCATGACCCAACCGTTACCACGGCCCCAGAATACTTTCTGGCCGTTAGCTTCTTTTTTCCCTATGTAAGACGCATCTCGGTAGAACAGGCATTCTTCAGGATCGTAGAGTTTGGCGTAGGTGGCCTTGTATTCGCTATCGGCAAATTCCATGTACTTTTTATCGCCTGTCAGCATATAGAGTTTGGCATATACAGGGGGAGCCATGAACAAAGCATCGCACCATGACCAACGCTCATAGTACCTTGAAGAACCATGAACCATTTTAGCAGGGTCCAAATCCCGGTTAGCAATTACCCAGTCGGCACGAGCTTGAGTCGGCATTTTCATGATAGGATCACGGTGTTTGGCATACATGTCCAGGTAGGCTTGGCCCACGCAAATATCGTCTGCATGGTACATGTAGGGGCCGACCTGCCAGATCATCCTGCTGAATGTTTTGCGCAGCCATTTATCGTACTGAGGGTCTCCGCTCAATTCTGCCCAGTCGAACATACCAACATAAAGCGCACCGTTTAACCAACTGTAGGGAGCTCGACTTGAATGCTGTTGTGGGAAATTCCTGATTTGCCAATCGGCAACTTTGCGAGCGACAGCCAGTATATCTTGTTTTTTGAAATTAGCCGAGGCAGGCGAGGCTAGCGTATTTGTACGAATAGCCGAATGGAAAGCAGTGAATCCTGGGTATTTGTAATTGTACATCCAGAGCACTCGCGATTCTGGCGATTGGTCGGAGACGACGAATGGCCGAACATTGTCGCGCGACGATTCAGCTGTGACAGGGGTTGACTTCCAAGTTTTACCCATGTCGGCTGTTTCCCAACGTTCTATTTCGAACACATTTCGGATGGGGCGCGAGGTGTAGACGACGTTGGGATTATCGTGGTCAAGGTAGACTCCCCCCGAATAGTTACACTCGTATTCCGATCGATCTTTGAGGTAATCGTTGCGCTGGAACCAACGTCCTGCGTTGACGATTTTGTGATTGTGCCATTTGTCTCCATCCCAACGAGCGTACCAGTACGAGTGTTCGGTCATTACGTGGCTGAACTGAGCATAGACGATTACCGGATTTTCATTGTTGTCAAAGGCCACATCCCAGATCCAGGCTTTGTTCATCGTTTTACTGGCATCATAGACAATATCGCAGCGGGAAGGAGGTACTGGTCCTTGGCTTAGATCCTGGATCTTGCTGCCATTGGCTTTCCACAGGGCGCCGTTCTTATAGAAGGCGAAATAGATTGAGTTGGTAGGTTCATTGCGAGGATGGCCGTCTGTGAAAGCCAGAAAGATTTTATCTCTGCCGTTGTTGGCTGCTTTCAGATATGGCCGTACAGAACCTGTGGTATGTTCGTCCTGGATGAGGGTAATGGGTTTGCTCCAAGATTCCAAGTCGTCGGTATAAACCATGTTGGGTTTGTAGTTAGCGCCTCGGAATAAGAGAAAAATGCGCCCATTTTCTGCTGAAAGCTGGGCCGGATTAGTGTAGCAACTACCTAAACGGCCTTCGACATTGGGTCTAATAGTTTGTTCTGGCCCCCAGGCGGAAATATCCGACGGATTTTCTGTGATGCGGTACAGGATGTCCTGAGTTTTACCATGGGTCGAGTAAAAGGCTGCAATACGTTTGTTGGGGAGAACTAGGAACGACGGGTTGGCGTGGTCGTCATAGTTCAATTTGTGATGCAGCTTGAACGCGTTGTGTTTCCCCGTGTCGGGATTGTAGGAAAACGCAACGATGCTGCCCTGGTTGTCGACGGCTCCTCCAATGATGGAACCGTCGATCCAAATGGCTCGCGGATCCGAAAACCAACACCAGGCTCCATTGTCGCCAACGATTTCATAGTCTTCCGCATAGGGGGGCATGGCAGGCGCTGCATGCGAATAGAGAGAAGAACTCGCCCAGAGACAAACGCTGCATGCGGCGAGAGGAAATAAGGATATTAATGGCGAATCCATAAAGGAAAGATCATGGTTAAGAGTTGCGGTAGTTATTGAAGTGTAATCGTACAAGACCCTTGTTGGTCTAGTTCCTTGGATATCAATGAAATACGGTAGACTTTGTCTCCCCACGTGCGTTTCAAAACAGGGTCGGTTAGCTCGATTGTTTCACTGTCAGCCTTTAATTGTTTAGGATTGTAGGAGAGTGTTAACGTACGCTTGTCGTGCGTCAACCGGATGTATCCCTCTTGGCTGAGATCTGGGGCAACCCAGCTCATATAGTGGTAGACATTGGGCTCTTTCGGCTTGGCGCCGAATGTAAACGTATCGGTCAACTTTAATCCTTTGTCAGACAATGTAAGAGCGCGTTTCCAAGATATGAGGTCGGCCTCTTTGGGGTAGGCGCGAGAGAGATCGAGAGAAAAAGTTCTTGTTTGGGTGTCGAAATTGACATGTTGGGCATGGAACTTTCCGCCTGGTTGTTGCGAAAATCCATTGATTACAGGCACATTGTGGTAATCACTCTGCATTGTCCAAATCGAGTAACGCTCGCTGCTGAAAGTTTGGCGAGTGTAGGTGCCTACCCCTATGTCAATGAGGAATGGTACTGTGTCGATGTACACCGAGAAGGTACCGACATCGTTGTGATTATGACTTTCATTGTTGTGTCCTCCTTTAGCAGCTACAAAGAACCCATTGTTGGGATTAGAGAAATAGCAAAACTGCGTCTCAGGGTACCAGGAAACAAGGCGCTTCTCGGTGTGGTGAATAGGAGCCTCTGCCTTGAGCTGAGACCGCGTTTCCAGCCATTCCAGCGTGCGGAACATATCTCTCCCCGATGGAGTTTTGAGTTTGTCCCCTGTCAGATGTAATTGATTGACAGCAAATGAAGTCATGGCTTTGCTGCCGCAAGCTTTGCCATAACTGTAAATCAAAGGGATATCACCCCAATTGCGAGCAGAGGCATCGGCAAAGTTGACGACCCATCCATTGCCGACAGACGAGTAGACGATGTATTCGCCCATGTCTCGCACTAGCGGATGTCGCAACAGATTGATCTTGCCGCCGGTTCCCATCGAGAGAATGTTTAAGTAATCGTACAATTTCCCAGCTGCATGAGTCCAGTACGAGGGGCCTTCTTCACAGGCGCCATCGCCTTTTACGTAGTCGATGAATCGATCAACTGAGAGCATTGTACGGTAGACACCTCGAACCATTTCCTCCTTGTCGTCGCACATTAACAAAATTATTTGCAGCATATTGGCATTGCACCAGGGATTCCAATTGTTGGCAAATGATCCCTTAGGCTTGTTGAGACCGCTCCAGTGAAAATTCTGGTTCATGTAGGGGTCGATCGCGCGGCGTCGAACTTCGCGACGAATCCGGTCTGAAAATAACGGATGAATTTTATCTAATTCATTGTGTAAAAAATAGTGAGTCCAGGCCATGAGGGCTGCAACATCTGCTGAAGTTAGATCGATGATCTGATCGCGGTCGTCTGGCAGGGAACGCCGACTCTTTTGTGATTTCAAATGGGCCGACAAAACCCACGAAGTCATTTCGCAGAAAAAATAGGTCCCATTGGCAATCTGTGGCAGGAATCGCCCTTTCCCCTCGGCTAGTTCAGCTACGACGAGCGCTCTCAGTGCCTGGCAATTTTCTCCGAACGGTTTTTCCATAATCGAACGGCTGCCGCTACGCTCAAATTCCAAATAATCGCTGGCTTTGACGACTTTCCATGGGAAATTGAGGTATTTTTCTCCTTGCCGGATGAGTTCTCTTTTGGAGTCTCCTGTAAATTGGTCCCAAGCTTCTCGATCTGTATAGGCTGGGTAAGGTACCCACGATTGGTCGGTAATGACTGAGGAACGAAGGTTGTCTTCGCTTTTGACTGTTTGTTCTAGCAATGCTCGTGGCTCAAATCCATTCGCAAAATCGCTGGCCACAACACTTGATAACAAACATAATCCAATTAATAAAGATTTCATCAAACTAGAATACGCCCATATCAAGAGAAAAATTTCGTTGATTGAAAAATAGGAACCTATTGAACCGAGATGATTCAATTATTATTTTGTCTAAATCGAAAAAGGTTGGGCTTCAAGTACACATGTTAAGATGAACGAGAAAATAACTACAGGGACTACAATGCTGAAGGGTCCTTGATCCTTGCATGGCCTGTAGCCTCGTCCTGGTGTGATCAAGAAGATACTACTTATCCCCGATAGGGGCACTCAGCCCGAATAGGGAGAGGATGCAATCCCGAACATTAGTAGCTGCGGAGATAGTCGGTGTCCCAGGAGGTGCGATGCACATAGGCTGGTCCATTTCATCGACGAGATCAGATCCGTGTGAACCACGAACTAAATCGCCGTTCAGTGGGACAATTTCCATGAGTGCCCGGAAACCTAGCTTTTTTTTCAGCAAAAATTGCGCGATGCGAAATTGAGGTAACTTGAGTGTTGGATCAATGAAGAGTTCTGCCGGGTCGTAACCGGGTTTCCTGTGAATGTCAATGCAACGCGCAAAGTCGGGCGCATTTTTGTCGTCGTCCCAAAAGTAATAAGAAAACCAGGCGTCCGGTTGGGCAACAGCGATGATATCCGCGCAGCGTTCGGCAGTAGTCGGGGGCAATGAGTCCAGATTGGCTACGCGCAACTCCGCAATCATGGGCTCATTGTCCAACAGGCGCAGAACCTCGTTTTTCAGCGTCAAATCATTGAGGTAAATGTGTGCCGTTTGATGGTCAGCTACTGCAAAAACGCGAGAAGCGCCGCAATCCAGCATATCATGGCCGAGTTCTCGGCGGATACTGATCCAACCTTTGGAGCGAAAGATACGATTGAGAGCGAGGTTGCGTTTGGCTGGGGTGATGCCGTACTCACTAACAACCAGAGGTATTACTCCTCGCTGCTGATAGAAATACACCAGTTCCATGGCCAAGTTGTCGGCTTCTTCTAAGGCAGGCTTCGAACGAGGGTCTTCAGGGCCAAACCGTTGTAGGTCGTAATCCAAATGAGGGAGATAGACGAGCGAGAGACTCGGCTTGTATTTTTCTTCTGTCCAACGTGCAGCCTGAACGATCCAGCGAGACGATGGGGCTCCAGCAGCAGGTCCCCAAAAATAGGGGAAAGGGAAATTGCCTAGATCGTGTTGGACGACATTAGCGAGGTCCATAGGCTGGGTATAGATGTTGAAGATTTTGCGACCGTCTGCTGGGTACATGGGGCGTGGAGTCATGCTCCAATTGACTTGAGAATACATATTGTACCACCAGAACAATTTGGCGCAGGTAAAACGATTCCCCAGTTGTTTTTTCAGAGTTTCCCAGATTTTTTCTCCGTGGACGAGTTTATCTGACTGTTTCCAGAATTGGACTTCGGCCATGGTTCGGTTGTACCAGCCGTTGCCAAGGATACCGTGGAATTCAGGAAGAAGCCCTGTGACATAGGTGGCTTGTGCGGTGCAGGTGACTGCGGGGAAGGCTGGTTTAAAACTGGAACACTGCTGGGATTGCGCCCATTTGTTCAATTGAGGCATTTGCGCCAACGTACGTTGTGACAAAGCAACGACGTTGATGACGGCAACTCGGGGAAACTCATCATTCATACCGAAACTATGAACTTAAATTTCATAGAAAGTCGACCTTTCAATTTGTAATATTTTGCGAAATGCTCATCATACACCCATGCAACGCCAGGATCACCGTAGCGCGGATCAACTCCGCTCCGTATCGTTTACTCCTAATATCGCCCCTAATGCCGCAGCTTCTGTCCTTGCTTCATTTGGCAATACCAAGGTCATCTGTGCCGTTACTATTGAAGAGGATGTGCCGCGATGGATGAAAGTGCAGAAAGTCGAAGGCGGATGGTTGACTGCTGAATATTCCATGCTTCCCTATTCGACGCTCGACCGCAAAAAACGCGATATTTCTACGGGCAAACTCGATGGACGCTCTAGCGAAATCCAACGTTTGATCGGTCGATCATTGCGTGCTGCTGTCGATCTTTCAAAGATCGGCCAACGTACTATCTGGATCGATTGCGATGTGCTGCAGGCAGACGGAGGTACTCGCACCGCGTCTATTACCGGTTCTGCCGTTGCGCTTGCTATGGCGCTCAATAAACTGGTAGCATCGGGCAAATTAGCCGCGAATCCGATGAAACGTATGGTGGCTGCTATCTCTGTGGGTATGCTTAAGGGAGAGCCTCTCCTTGATCTCTGCTATGTAGAAGACCGCGATGCTGATGTTGATATGAACCTGGTGATGACCGATCATGGCGAGTACGTTGAGATCCAGGGCTCAGGTGAAGAAGCTGTCTTTACAGAAACAGAACGCGAGGCTCTGATGAAACTTGCCAAGAAGGGGATCAATGAATTAATCCAACTCCAAAAGCAAGCTATTGCCGAGGCAGACCGGCCAGATCCTGCTGCTTTAGCGGAACTTAGCTCAGTTTTTCGCTCATCTCAACATTTCGGTAAGAATTAACTTGCAGTGCCAGTGAATTTTTGTAATTTGAAAGAAATGATCGACGGATGCTCTCCGGATTGTCCATCGATAATGTTTAACCCTGCTAGACCCATGAAAAACACATTCCATAAAAGAAACGCGCGACGGGGCTTTACCCTGATCGAATTGCTCGTTGTGATCGCAATTATTGCTGCGTTGGCTTCAGTCGCTTATGGCCCTATTCTCAACCAGCTCAATAAGGGCGACCAAAACATTGCCATGCAGAATATGAAGCAGTTAGGCCTCCTTCTGACTGACTTCTCAAACGAGTATGGCGCGTATCCCGATGATAGTACTGCCGCTCGAATCCAGGAAAAGTCTCCTGATACGAATTATGGAGCATTTACAGGTGAAACCTCTAATTGTTATCTCCGCCAGCTCTTGACCATCACCGACTCTGAAAAGAACTTCTATTGCAAATTGAACGGTGAAATGGGCCGTACTCACGAAGTTGATGAAAAGATCGCAAACGGGAAAGGATTGGAACGCGGTGAATGTGGGTTCGCCTATGTCATGAAAGAAAATAAGAGCGGGCTTCCTGTGCCGGACCTGAGAACTCCTGTTTTGATGACTCCTGTTTTAGATCCTGGCATGACTGGCGCGGATGTGCAGTTTGATTACGATAGTTTCCGTGGCAGTGTCTTTGTCTTGAACCTTGACCAGTCTGTCAATACCAAGAAAATTGAAGATAATGGCCCCGTTGAGGGAGGCGTCTTCCCGGAAAATAAGAGAACAGGTAACAGCACCGGTGAAAAATTCATCGTTTTGCCTCCAGACCTTGACGGCATTCAATAAGTCCGGCTTTTGTTAAGGTTTTTTCTTAAAAACATTTTTTGTTTAATGACTATGGGGCGTTCCTGAGATGGTTCGCCCCTTTTTTTATCTCGCTCATCAAACCGGTAAAACTTAGAATGGAACAGAAAACTTTCTAGTGAATGCGAGATATCAACAATTGCGAAGACAATACGATTAACGGAATAAAAAGATGAATTCGCCCAACTCTGAACCACAGGGACTCCAATATTATGCCGTTCGAGGCGGCAAACGATGTGGCCCGTTTACTTATGCCGAATTACAGGATCAACATCGGCATGGAGAAGGTAGCCCAGATGAATTTGTTTGGTGCCATGGGATGAAAGAGTGGAAACGATTCTCTCAACTTGTTCCACCGATACCATCAGGTGCTCCTTCTGATTCAAGTCCTCCTACAGGTATGCCTTCGTTGGATGCTCCAAAACCACCTTCGTTTGCCTATTATGTAAATACATCGCAAGGTCTTTGCGGCCCCTTATCGCTTGACGAGCTGGAACGCATGCTCGATCAGGGTGTCATTAGCCGTGAAACTCTGGCATGGCGTCAGGGAACCTCCAATTGGGTGCCAATACGGCAGATCATCTATTCTGGGCCAGATTGGGTTCATACTGCAGCCAATGCTGCTGCTGAATGGTTAAAGACGGATCGCCTCCGGAACTTTGACCTGAAAGTTTTTTTGAGTGACATATTCAAGCGCCATACAGAAGAAGAAATTAGCCAATTTTTTTGCATGGGAGGCCCAGAAACGACTCCGCCGTTACAATCAGTGAGGCCAGTGTGGCCATCTCCGTGGGTTTTTACACGAGTTTTAGGGTGGTCTTTGTTGCTATACATAGGATTTGAAGTGATGCTACACGAATTTGGGAGTCTTAATTTGATCCCTGGTTATATTTTTGCTGGGAATTTTGCTATACCATTTTCCTTTTTAGTCTTATTTGCCGAATTGAATATTCAACGGAATGTATCGTGGTTTTCAATTATGAAGATGATGCTGGGGGGCGGAATGATTGCGATCTTTTTTTCGTTTATTCTTTACAATTACCTCCAGACAGAAACGCCAGTTTGGGCGGGGCCTATTGAAGAAATTGCCAAATTGGCAGCCGTTTTTTTTATGGCGAGGCGTCGGTATTGGGACGGGCGTATTTTGACGGGGTTGGCGTGTGGGGCTGCTGTTGGCGCAGGGTTTGCGGTGTTTGAAAGTGCGGGGTATGTCCTTGCCGCATTGTTAAATGACGAGGCGCCGACTTTAGTAATGGTCTTTCGCGCCATTTTAGCTCCATTTGCCCATATTGTGTGGACAGCAATTACTGCTGGAGCTCTCTGGCGAGTTGCAGCCAACTTCAATCGTTTTGATCCTCAATGCCTGATCAAACAGGAATTTTTGCGTTTAGCCATTGTGCCTGTCGTCTTGCATATGCTTTGGAATTGTTCCCTTTTCAATTTTCTATTTGTTTTGAAGTATATTGTGTTGGGGGCAGTGGCTTGGCTTCTTGTCTTGCTCCTTGCTAATGAGGGGATTTCGCAGATTGCAAATGCTCAGAATTCTGCCAAGCGTTAATCAAGAAATTCTGAGGTAGAGCTTGGGGCGATTGTTCTCTTCCGCGGCATGGAGACAGAATAGAGGGAGAGGACGGTTGTCATCGGGGATGGGTTGTTATACAACGTGAACCCGTATGAATTTGTTCGATTCGGCAGGGGTGACGTTTCAGGCGATTATTCCTGTGTATTTAATTATAGGGTTAGGGTGGCTGTCGCGTCGGCTGCATTGGATATTACCGAGCCACGAGGCTCCGATTGCCCGGTTAGCATTGGAGGTGTGTTATCCCTGTTTGGTGTTATCGAGCATGTTGGGAAACGAAATGTTGCGCGATCCGCTTTTTTCCTTGATGGCGGCCAGTGCAGGGTTTGGCGGTTGCATGATGGGGATTGCTGCTGCGTGGCTCACAGCATGGATCTTCAGGTATAAAGTAGGTACAGGACTTCGGACCTTCACATTGGCGGCAGGAATCCAGAATTATAGTTTCTTTGCTATCCCGATTATTGCCGTGATGTACACGAAGCCGGACAACCCAATGATGGGAATCTTGATGACTCACAATGTCGGTTGTGAAATTGCTGTGTGGACTGTTGGCTTGATCATTTTATCTGGTGGATTTGGACAAATTTCGCCGAAGATTTTTTTGCGAGGCCCCTTGATTGGGGTGGCCTTGGGGTTAGTTTTAGCATGGACTGGGTGGGATCGATATTTGGTGCCAGCCCCGGTGAAACAAACCTTGCAAATGTTGGGAAATTGCGCGATCCCACTGTGCGTACTGATTTTTGGCACGACGATGTACGATTCCTGGAAGCGCATTGAATGGTCTCCTAGGATCATTTCCAGCGGAATTATTGGGCGTTTAATGGTTGCTCCGGCTTTAATGCTATTATTGGCCTGGTTATTGCCTGTCCCACAGGAGATCCGCGAAATCATGATCATTCAGGCTGCTATACCTTCGGCGATGGTACCGGCGCTGATTGCCAAACAATTCGGTGGCCAACCCGGTCTCGCTTTGCAAATCTGTCTGGTGACAACGTTTGTGTCTTTTGCTACGCTCCCTTTGTGGCTTGCCGCTGGATTCTATCTAATTAGCTAGTGAGTGGAATTGGACAATGCATGGAACATCCAATCTTGACAGATTCGAGACCCTGCGCTTGAATAAATGTCATGAGGCTGTTGTCCCTGTTCTGCGTCGGTGCGTTCTGTTTGTTAGTTTCGTGTACGACCGAAACGCGGTTGGAATCGGTGCGCGAGGTGCCGATCAAATCGGCTGCATTGACGGGATTTGAGACCGGATTGATGCGGGCTCAAATCACGTATATTATGTATGGAGCAAGGACGTCAGCAGAACGACGGGAACGGATGGGGCAGTATTATTACGTGACGTGGTCGGATGCCAACCCAGACCTCCCTGCTAAACTCGTTTTTGACTATCAACAGAGTAATACTGGTTCGAAGGTTTATACCAAGACGATTGAACTGCCTGCTGGGCGTAGCGGTGGCGAAGAAAAAAACGTATTTACGATAATTGGCGACGAATACTTTGACAAAGGCCCTGTGTTGACTTGGAAAACGCGCCTTTTTATCGACGATCGATTGGTGTCAACGCGCAAATCCTATTTGTGGGGGGACGACGACACGACATCTGGTAAATTTTCGGTACCTGAGGCCTTTGCCAAGGTTCCTCCGTTGAAGGGTGAAGTCGCTGGATCGACAGAATCGCCGGTATCCGATGAACGAGGAGCGCGGCAAGCGCCTGATCGCCAGAAATCGAATCCTTCTCTCTGGCGAAAAGACCGTCAAAAATCGAGGAATTTCCCAGGAACGATGTCTGGGGCTGCCGTGTTCCCAAACAGCCCGTAATCTTTCAGTTCTTCGAAATAAAACATAGAATGACCCAGCATGGCTGGCACTTCGGGTGAATGGAATCAATATTTGGCGCTTTTTGGCAAGACTAAGTTCCGCGAACAACAGGAGGAGATTATTCGCGATGTCTTAGCAGGTCATTCTGTGTTAGCAGTTTTGCCAACGGGGGCGGGGAAGAGCCTGTGTTACCAGATGCCAGCGGCTATGCTTGGCAAATTGAGTTTAGTCGTTTCTCCTTTGATCGCCCTGATGAAGGACCAAGTGGACTATTTGGTTAGTCTAGGCATTGCGGCGAGACGCTATGATTCGTCTTTGGCTGAAGAAGAGCGTTTCTCGGTTTTGAAAGAAATTGCTAGTGGTCATGTGTGCTTGTTATTTGCGGCTCCCGAATCGCTAACTCGACCAGAATTACTAGAAGCCATGGCAGAGATCCCGTTGGGCCTTTTTGTCGCTGACGAAGCCCATTGTTTGTCTGAGTGGGGGCACAGTTTTCGGCCAGACTATTTGGCGTTGCCGGATTATGCGATGAGTCGACCCTTTCACGCAGTGATGGCCGTGACAGCTACGGCCACGCCCCAAGTTCGGGACGATTTGGCCGGTCAGTTCGGAATCAAGGCGGAACATATTTATTGTTTACCTCCGGACCGACCACATATTCGTCGTGTAGTTGTTGCTGTTCCAACGAATGAACGACGGGAAAAATTGACGGAAATTTTGCAGGAGCCAGAGCACTTGCCTGGCATTGTCTATGTTCGGACTCGTCGAGAGACAGAAGATTGGGCTGCTTGGCTAACTCAGCAGGGATGGACGGCTAAAGCATATCACGCTGGCATGCCGGTGGATATTCGAGCAAAGGTCCAAGAAGCCTTTCTGTCTGGTCAAGTCCCCCTCATGGTGGCGACGATCGCATTTGGCATGGGAATTGACAAACCAAATGTTCGTACCGTCGTTCATGTATCACTGCCGGATAGCATTGAAGCATACGTCCAGGAATCGGGGCGTGCGGGACGTGATGGATTGCCGTCGTTAAGTTACGTTCTGTTTTCGGAACGCGATTTTGTCGTGGCTGCGAATAGAATTCATGCGTCTCTGCCAGCTCGGTCGGCTCTTATGGCTGGTTTGAAGCGTCTTTTGTCGCCTAGTCGCCACGTAATTTCTCACTACGGGGTTGTAACTGAGTGTGATTTGGCGGAAAATGTATTCGATCGTCTGTTCTTTGAGTTGAAGCGCAGTGGTGTCCTCCGGGAAATAGGGCATGGAAACAAGTTTTACAAAGTCAAACCACGATTCCCGCTAGATGAGATTGTGTATGGCCGCGAAGACGATGAGATTGCTCGCCTTCAATGGATGGATCAACACCGTGAGGGAGAAACCATGGAATTGGCTTCAACTTGGGGGTATTCGCTGGACGAAGCGATGGCGTGGCTGCGCGAATTGGAACTCTCGGGCGAGTGGGTGTTGTCGCTGCGGCAAAATGCGGTTGAGGTGGAGATCGATAAAAACCCGAGAACTATTCATGAATGGACTGATTATTATTTTGCCATGTTTCATGAACGAATGAAGAACGATTTGCAACGGTTGAGTGAGTTGAAAAAACTGCTGACTCAAGCGGATTGTTTGAACAGTGGCATCCGACAATATTTCGGTTTTCCTAGAGCTCTGTGTGGTTCGTGTTCTTCTTGCCAAGGTAATCGCGCCGTGGAAATTGTAGAACTCCCTCGCGTTGAATTGACTCAACGAGAACGCCAAGAACTTGCCCAACTGTCTGCCCAACGGCTACCTTGTCTGTCTGAGGCAAGCCAGATGACTCGTTTCCTCATTGGGTACCCTGGTCCCGCAGCTATGCAGGCTCGCATGTGGGCTCATCCTCTCTATGGTGCTTTGTCCGACATGCTTTGGGACGATGTTTATACAGAAGCTTTTGCGATGCTCGGCCAATAAGTAGAACAGGCCCGACAAACAATGAAAGCGCCTACCCTTGAAGTTGTCGACGCAGCTTGTTAAGATCCGTATTTTCAATATTTCTCTGGATTTGATCGCGTTGCTTGCGGAGTCGTTCAATTCGCTGGCGTCTGGGGTCAAGATGAGGATTTTTGAATGGGTTGTTGTTGCCGTATTGAGCCCAGGGGCCAGGACGAATACGGCTGAAATCCACAAAACGCCAATTGACGACGGCTTGGCCTCCTTTTATCCCAAGGTAATCGCGGACGGCGGGCGAAATATCGATGCCTGCTCCGTTGTTGGCTTTGTTTTTTGGCGGAGAATCGCCAAATACGTATTCCCAGTCGTCGGTCGTGAATGGTCCACAGTCTTCCCATTGCGCAAAGCAATAACGGCCATTGTACCAGATCTGTACCCATTTGCCTTTGCACACGCTTTTGCCAGGACGTTCAAAATCCCGGCGGAACCAGGGAATGACTCGAGAGGCTTCTGGCTTATGCTTGCCATGAGTTACGTCGTTATAGGGCAGAGCAACATAAAAGGGATTTTGCCGTGGAATAAACCCGGCTGGGCGATGTAACGCTCGCTTTTGTGGATCCGGATCATCAAACCCTCCGAAGTTTTCGGACCACTCGGAATCCCAAGAACTTTTATCGTTGGCAACTGGGTTTCGGTGAGTGGCTTTTTCTCCGACCCAAAAGACAGTGGCTGTGATGTTTTTTCGCCAGGGGTAGACCCCGTTGACGACGGGAGATTGGCTCCTGGGAACGACGGTCGGTATCCGCGTTTGCGTGGCAGATGGAGATGAAACATTTGGGGTGGCTGGGGGAGTTCCTCTCCTCGTGGGCACAGCTACCACCGGCAATTTGGATTTGCCAGTGGTAGATTGGGCCGCGCCCGGCTGAGCCAGGCAAACCCCGGCTATTCCTGTGGTCAGTAGAATGAAGAGGAAAAGTCGCATGTGATTACCAACGGCGAATGGTCGATGGCTTGCTGTCTGGAGCCAAAGCCGGATAGTCTGTCGTGTAATGCAATCCTCGGCTTTCTTTTCGCATAATGGCACAGTCAACAATCAAAGAGGCTACTGCGACAAGGTTGCGAAGTTCAAGAATTTCTGGGGTTATACGGTATCCCCAGTAGAACTCTTTGACTTCGCGATGCAACATGCGCAGGCGAGCCGCAGCTCGTTTGAGCCGTTTGTCTGTGCGAACGATTGAGACATGCACTTGCATTAACGTACGGATCTCATCCCAATTGTGGTAGATGATGGCCAATTCGTCGGGCAACGCCGTGTCTCCATGGTGCCATTCCGGAATCGGGTAGGAAACGGGTTCCCCTCGTCCTAACGGAAGCTTCGTCAACATAGCTTCCAACGCACGCTTCGAAATGACGACGCATTCGAGCAGAGAGTTAGAGGCCAAACGATTGGCGCCGTGCAAACCTGTGCAACCTGTTTCTCCAGAAACAAACAGACCGCGAATAGTCGACTGGCCATTGATATCGGTCATGACGCCACCGCATTGGTAGTGCGCCGCTGGAACAACGGGAATGGGTTCTCTGGAAGCGTCGATCCCGTACTTCAAACAAGTCTCGTAAATCAAGGGAAAACGCTCGGCGACAAAACCTGCCGGTTTGTGGGAAATGTCGACAAAAACGCAGGGACTGCCAGTGCGCTTCATTTCAGAATCGATGGCTCGAGCTACGATGTCGCGCGGCGCTAACGATTGCCGTTTGTCGTAACGAGACATGAACTCCTTGCCGTCTGCTCCGACTAAGATGCCGCCTTCGCCACGGACGGCCTCAGAAATGAGGAACGAGCGAGATTCTGCCCCTTCAGCTCGCCTGTTGTAGAAACAAGTCGGGTGGAATTGTACGAACTCCATGTTAGAAATCGTAGCCCCGGCTCGCCAGGCCATTGCTATGCCGTCTCCTGTCGCCGAATTAGGGTTGGTCGTGTATTTGTAAACTCGCCCAGTTCCGCCCGTAGCCAACAACACTCGGTCTGACCGAAAAATCTCAACTTCTCCCGTCTTGCGATCAAGCACGTAGGCCCCCAAAACCCGATCTTCTGTGACAAGCCCTAGCTTGCCTGTCGTGATCAGGTCAATAGCAAAATGGTAATCCAGAAGGGTAATGTTGGGGGTGTTGCGGGCGGCTTCTAATAACTTGGTACTGATTTCGAGCCCTGTCGTGTCCTTTGCATGCAAAATACGTCTGTGAGAATGCCCGCCCTCGCGCCCTAATTCATACGAATGATTGGGCTCTTGGTCGAATGACACCCCCCAGTCTAGTAGTTCGTGAATGGCTTCCGGCGCTTCTTCAACAATGACTCGGACGGCCTCTTCGTTACAAAGCCCAGCTCCTGCAATCAGGGTATCTTGGATGTGTTCTTCAAATGAGTCGTCTTTGTCCATGACTGCTGCGATGCCTCCTTGGGCCTTGGCTGAACTGGACTCCAGTGCATCGCTTTTGGTGATGACAATGACGCTACCATATTGGGCAGCCCGCAAAGCAAAACTCAATCCGGCAACGCCGGCTCCTATGACAAGGAAATCACTCGTTCTCATGTGGTCAATTCCTGACTCTATTTTATACGCCATTTTCTCGCAAGTCACGCCAGAATCTGTGTCAAGTTGTTTTCTGTAACAATGCTGCTATTCGATTGAAAAGGTAATGTGGCAAGCCGTTGGGACAAATGCGACTGATAACGGAATCCTCGTAGGATCTCGAACGGTCAAAAAGGTAGGACTTCCGATCGAGAGATCACTAAATCTACCAAAAGAGCAGTTGCTCAGGCATGGAAATTTCTCTCGGTGGTTGCGATTTCCCGTGAAAAATATACATTTTGTCCCATTGGATGTTCGTAACAAACATGCAACGGACGGAGCCATCTGGCGGAACAATTTGTTTAATCCTACGCATATGCGTTAAAATCCGACTGTGAGTGACGCAGGGACGGGCATATACGCTGAATTGGATCATGAGGTATCCGTCGTCGAGCAATTGACGGCGAAAGGTTACATAGTTCTTTTTATCTTCCGGCGTAGTTGTCGGCAAGTCGAAGAAGACTAAGAGCCAACCCATTTTATAGTTGAGATTTTCCATGGTTGATAAGGGCCGGACTTTTGCTGGAGAACGGCTTGACGGAATGTGCGGCAAACGGCTTCGATTGCTTGTCGTAAGGTCATTTGCTTGTCATGATAAGTGACTTCTGCAAGCAAGGTCTTAGCAATGTGTTGGCGATAGTTTTTGGTGATGACGCCAATTGGCGAGTCGTCTGTTGGCTGAAGCTTTTCTTGTTCAACCCATCGTGCGACGTTTGCCTCGAAGGCGGATCGAAATGGTTCCATGAGATCGTAAGCTAACGGGGCTGCGTGTTCACGAGGTCGGTGAAAGAGGCCTAAACTGGGATCAATACCTAACGCAAATAAGTATTGAAGAATACAAGATAGCAAGATGGCATAAGCGTAATTGAACAGGGGATTCACCCCTTCGCCTTTGCGGTCGCGGCGAAACGAAGAAGTTGTCCAAGTATCGGCAAAGATGCCCCAAAAGAGGCGTGCACATTCTGCTTCTCGAGAGCTTTTAGCTGATTGTGCTAAACGTTTTAGCTCCGGGAGATTTTCATGGCGAGGATTCCAAGATTCTGCCAGGATGGCTTGATTTGAGCATTTGGCGTCTAGCGTTTTTTCCCAGAGGCGTTTGCGAAGCGTTGTTGGCATATCTGCCAAATGCCTAAGCAGGGGTGTATCCGTTGCCCGGTCAGCCGGTAGAAGTAGAGCTGCTGGTTTATAATGTTCACATAATACAAAACCAATCCTATGTTTAGCCATTTCAATGAGCAAGTTACTCGATAAAGTGGCCTCAAAGGCGCACAAAACGACTGCGCCTATATCTTCCAACGGCAGACACTTGGGTGGAGACAACCCGTCTGTATACTCAAGTTGGCCGTGATGGCAAGTCAATCGGCAACTATTGGTATCAATGTTGATGATGTGGTACGACATTGTTCTTAGCCTTTAGAGGATTTTCCCTGTGTATGAAGTATGGAGAATTTCTAGGTTATAGTCTTTAAGAAGAGTTTTTAATCTGACATCTTCCCAATAACCTGGATATGATTTATTATCCTTATTACATATAAAATGAGGATATTGTAATTCCAATAAAATTCCCTTTTTTAGATTATCTTTAATCGAAACAACTTTCCATATGCCGTTTCGGCTGGGATTTTTGTCTGATTTCAGTTGGATTAATATCCCGTTTCTAATTATGCGAATAGGTTGTTTGTTGTTTTGTTTCTTAAGGGCAAGAATTTGGGCGAGTACGTTAACGTGTCGAATGATAGTCGGTTGAGGGTCGAGAGCGACTCCGTAATTACCAGAAATTACTTTAACAGCTTTTAACGGTTTTAATTTAGAATGTTTCCGGGTGAGAATTCCTACTAATTTGTTGGCTTTACATTGATCATTTTTTGTTATTCTGGTTCTTTTGTCTTGTTGCACGGTTGAAGAACTAGAACGGATAGATACAACAGCATTGGTTCCTTGGCCTTGGACATTGAGAACTCTCCAAAGAGTTTCTTCGAGCCTAGCTCCACTCATATCGGCTGGGATATGCCTGATTACGCGTTGTTCTTGCAAGACGCTTCGGATATTCTCTTTGAGTGGTTTGGGCAGATCCAGCAATTGAAGTCCCTGATCGGCTTTTAACGCGTAATGGCGTTTCAAAGGAAAGTCCCGAAATTGTTGCGCCATTTCCTGTCCCAAATGGCGGAGCTTAAGAGCCTGGCGAATCTGGAAATTCTGAGCACTGGGGATAAGATGCGGAATGAGGCCCAAAACACAGGCGTCGAGGGCGTGATGCATATGCGTATTTTCCCGAAGTACCGTTTTGTTGATATTTTTCGGATCGATACCAGGGCAAAAATCGCTTAAACACCCCAATACATTCCAGCATTTGCGAACCTGGCCTGTCAGTTCACCAGGAATCGTTTCGATGTGTACGTCGGGCAATAATTGACGCGCGACGCGAGAGGCTAGTTTCATCAGATGAGAACTCTGAGTCATCATTCCCTCGGTCATGTCTAACTGCTCTTGTGTTTGTTTTTTGTTTCGGATCCCTTGAATAAGTAATAAATGTTGACGTTTTTCCTTTCTCTTTTTGTCGTCAGCATGTCCATTTCGCACATCAAGCTTCTTGTTAACGAATGTCAAATAAACATCTTTTGAGCAAATAGAAAGGTTTTCTTTTCCTGGAACGGTTTTGTTTTCGTCTTGCGTGATGAAGTCAAGCGCAGTTCGTTGACCCTTCATTTTGTTGACTTCTGGCCAGGTTAACACAAGAGAGGCTAGGAAATTTGTTGGTCGATGTGAATAGGGGACGATGTGTTCTAATTCCATACGTTCCAGCTCGTGGGCATGGTATTGTTGCTGCGTGTAGGGACACGTCCAATCCATATCCATGGCAATACGGCATTTGCGGATCAAATTGGGATTAACTTGGATCTTATTATCTTCTAAATACGAGACTGCTTTCTTATGGCTTTCTAACCGCTTTTCAAGCTTCTTTTTTATTTCTTTAGCAGTCATTCCGGAAAACTCTGTTAGTTCCCGTCCTACTTCGATACAGAGTTGAGCAACATTCTCTGGAACGTTGTCGGCATATTCCTGGATCAAATCTTTCAGGAGTCGCGTGAAAATCAACATGCGGTGCCTGACTAAATGGTTGTTAGTCAGAGAATCGATGGGGCGTTTGCTCTGATAAAGATTGACTGTCGAATCGGGATCTAGCAAACAATACAAACAACCGTCTTGTTTTTTGTTTTCCCCGTCGGGGTGTTGATCGCTTTGGGCGGGGCGAGTAGGGTCATACCTGCAAGGACTTCCCTAACGACTTGTTTGAGGACGGGTCGAGCATAGGGGGCTCTTCCTGTTGCGTTTTTGGGTATTAGTGGCGTTGTACCCCACGGTGTAGTCTGTTTCTTTTTATTCTTTTTCGATTCCTTTTCAATCAATCGTTCAAGTTGCTCTGTCGATCCTCCATGAGAACGCATTTGGTCGAGAAGATATTGCGGAGTACATGGTTTGCCGCGTCTTAGTCGGTTTAACGCGATGCGCTGTGCGCCTTGGGATAAGGTTTCCCATAAACCAGTGCGTTGTAGGACTTCGACCGCGGGATCGAGAACCAGGGCTTTCTCACTGTCAGGATGCAAAGTAAAATAATTTCCAATATTGGTTTCCTGATCTGGTGCCCAAGAGGAGACAATTTTTGAAAGAGACGAGGCTGTTAATTTCCCTTCTGTACGCGCTACCTCCATTAACTGTTGTCTTAACTTGGCGGGAAGAGGTTGAGAGCCAATGCGCAAATTGTTCAAAACACGCGCCATGCGATATTCATAATATTCTGGGGAATGGGCAGAAGGAACTTTTGCTAATTTATCTGCCTGATGTTTGGCTTGTTCTTCTGTCAAGCCGTGTTGAAGGGAGTCCTCGTAGACATGAGCCCAGGTGATTGGGCATGAATTGATAATGCGGTTGTCGAATCTCGGGATGAGTTGGCCAAACAATAATCCTCCGTAGAACCGCTTGGGTAAACGAATCCCCCAAGCGGCAAGTTGTTCCCGTTGCCCTGCCTGCAAAGATTCGTCCTGGATGATGAAATTGATGACGTCCGAAGTCAATTGAGGGATTCCCGTCGCAGATTGCCTGAGAATTTGATGAACTTCGTCGTGGACGATTGAACGCGGGAAGGCTGTGTTGAGCGTTTTATATGCTGGGGTATCTACTGGCCTCGGGACTTGGGTCCGGTCTGAGGCCAATCCTAATTCGCAGCAGATGGTTGCCGCCATGGTCTGTGTGCCGTGTTTTTCCATGAGGTCTTCAGCATGTTTGACCTTGTCATCTTCTTTCGTTTCGCCGGGATTTGTGTCGTTGCTCGACCACAGAGCATTATTGTCGTATCCTCGATTGTGCGCATACCACCGTAAGACATGCCACAGTTCGACTGGGGATAGAACCCGATGCCCCTGCAAAGCTTCTGATGCCAAATAAAAAGGAGCTGGGTGTCCGGGAAGTTGAGACTCGTCTTCAGATATGATGCCAACGCCAATTAGTAATTTCGCCAGCCGTTCAATTCTGACGCGACGCGAGCGAATGTTACGGCGCAATCGTCGATACTCCCTTCGTTTTGAAGCCAAACAGTCATCGCTAGGGAATAACACAACCCCACATCCTAAAATTTTGGGATCCAACTCGGACGATAAAGCTGCTTGAACGACAGCCCAGCCGATAGAAGCATAACCTATGTCAAATGAAAATGTTAAGGGCGAATTCATATATTAAGTCACTCTAAAGAAAAGCAGGAGAGAACGCAAGAAAACAAAAAAATAATTTTTCCAGGAAATTCTGTTGACATTAAAAGGAAAACAATGATAGTAATACCTACGGATTCAAGATACAAAATTAGAAGCGCAAACCGTATCCCTGACTGCTAGTCAGTCACACCGGTAACAAGAGCGTTTAAGACCCGGGCTTCGGCTCGGGTTTTTCATTGAATAGATTGGGAAGAAGGAGGCTAAAATCTTGGAAGGAAATTTTGTACACCATTATCCTGTAGCCGATGATTAACCAATAATATTCTATGGATTGATGGCTGCTTGATTCCATAGAAATATCTTATGACCCATTGAACTCAGTGATTGAGACTCCCGGTTTGTTAGGATTTTTCATGAGAGATGAATTCGTGAAAAATCATTGGAATTAATTAATAATAAAAGCTTAGCATGATAATGGTTTTACCATGCTAAGCTTTGGATTCAAGGCAAAACCCAAAGCAGCCTATGCCATTGCCGCATGGGGTTTTACCATGCTAAGCTTTGGATTCAAGGCAAAACAATCACTTTGTGCAAGAAAAAGCTTGCACAGTTTTACCATGCTAAGCTTTGGATTCAAGGCAAAACCAGGGTGAGCCAGCGGCGGGGCATTACTTTGTTTTACCATGCTAAGCTTTGGATTCAAGGCAAAACTTTCGCGCATGAGTTCCTCCGCGCGGTTTTGTTTTACCATGCTAAGCTTTGGATTCAAGGCAAAACCTAGCCAACGATCGACCGTCTTCTTGCTAAGTTTTACCATGCTAAGCTTTGGATTCAAGGCAAAACAAGGGGGCGTCTTCCAAGACGGGGATGCCGGTTTTACCATGCTAAGCTTTGGATTCAAGGCAAAACTCACCTCGCTCGACCCAACGCTGGCCGACGGTTTTACCATGCTAAGCTTTGGATTCAAGGCAAAACTCCAACAGCTCAACGCACTGCAGCAGCGCTGTTTTACCATGCTAAGCTTTGGATTCAAGGCAAAACGCCAGCTTGATGACTGAGTATGTGTCAGCCGTTTTACCATGCTAAGCTTTGGATTCAAGGCAAAACCTAGAAGACTTCGTGATCTACTACTCCGAAGTTTTACCATGCTAAGCTTTGGATTCAAGGCAAAACGCAGACAGTGGCACAACCGCACCTCCGTCAGTTTTACCATGCTAAGCTTTGGATTCAAGGCAAAACGTGGTACATGAGTAGGATGAAAAATAAACCGTTTTACCATGCTAAGCTTTGGATTCAAGGCAAAACGATTACCGTAACCAGCAATGCAGACTGGGTTTTACCATGCTAAGCTTTGGATTCAAGGCAAAACTCATTGTTTAAGGATCTGAACATCTTATACGTTTTACCATGCTAAGCTTTGGATTCAAGGCAAAACGTCTCGGATCGGTATCCCGCGGACATCGAGGTTTTACCATGCTAAGCTTTGGATTCAAGGCAAAACAACCAGGCTGACTACTCGACGCTCACCCTGGTTTTACCATGCTAAGCTTTGGATTCAAGGCAAAACCGAAAGGCACCAAAACCAAAAAACCACAAAGTTTTACCATGCTAAGCTTTGGATTCAAGGCAAAACTCGCAGCTGAATTGGCCGTCAAAGTCTCCGGTTTTACCATGCTAAGCTTTGGATTCAAGGCAAAACTCAGTGAGATTCATAATGTATCAGCCTTGGGTTTTACCATGCTAAGCTTTGGATTCAAGGCAAAACCGGCGGGATCTTTATCGAGTCAGAAAAAGGTTTTACCATGCTAAGCTTTGGATTCAAGGCAAAACTGAGTCTTTGTCTCAGGCTGTAGCGGAGTTGTTTTACCATGCTAAGCTTTGGATTCAAGGCAAAACGATCCCCCATGTGATCCTTTCGCTCCTTGTGTTTTACCATGCTAAGCTTTGGATTCAAGGCAAAACCTTTCAAGGCTTCCTTCGGGCTCCGGCTTTGTTTTACCACGCTAAGCTTTGGATTCAAGACAAAACTGTTCGAGCGCTACATTCCGGGGTCTGTTTCGAATCCGCTGGTAAAAACATTGCCGAAGTTTGAGGAAGAGATAGGGTACGTTGAAGAGTCCACAGGTCTTGGATTGGATCCGAGATAGAGTAGCATGGCTGACTCGATCTTGCCATTGTTGACTCCATAGCGAAACGAGTTAACTACCTCCTTGAGGTTCCTGAGAAGCCCTTGGGCAAATCGTTTTAAGGGCCCTATTTCACTTGCTTGGGCCATTCCCAGATCTCGCGAAACTTTTCTTTAAGCACATAATCTGATCCTTTCCCTCGGCGGTGGTCGTCAGTACCTTAGGGATGACCGGGGCAGTCGTACTCAGTCCATGAGATCAAACCATCGATGTGCGCCTCGGTAGTTATTTCGTGGGTTGCATCACCTGATTCGATGGCTTTGAGGTCCTCTTTTAGCCATTTGTCGAGCTTGATAAGATCATAGTCGCTAATATGCCCGATGATACCATCATACCGTACGCCGTCGACCACGACATGAGCCATGAGGTTGCCTGCCTGGATCTCTGCGCCGGCGAGGACAAATTTGATGCATTTTCGCATTGAGGCTGGGTATTTTTGCGTATTGTCAAGCATTATGGCGTAGTCGATGACTAGCTCCCATTCAACCGGGTTTTCTTGTGTCAAAGGGTGGATCGGCCATTGATCTTTAGGGATCAGCTCGAGGGCATAGCAACCTGCAGCGGCATCGACGATGCTGTCGTCGATTTCAGGCAGCCAAATTTGCTGCGTGTCGTCTTGAGGCGAAAATAGGATATTTTTCATTGCCTGTGTCTGAGGGGGGGAGTTGTTATGCTTTATTTTGTTTTACCATGCTAAGTTTTGGATTAACGGATAAAGCGTTTTCTCTTGGAAATATTTGATTTACAAATTGTTAAGCGATATTTTTTTCTTACCCTCAAAGATGCGCGGGAGTGAATTTCCTGAGAGAAAAATCTGGCCTGGAGTTTGAATTGGTAAAAAAATTTGCTGACGCCTGATGATTCTTCGATGGATTTTGGAGGAAGGGTGACGGAGCCAGGAAAAATAGGAGGGATAGGCGTGTGTGGGTTTAAGTGAGTTACAGAAATGGTTCCCTTCTTTGTTTTTCCCCGCCCTCCTGCTTGACTGGAGGGCAGGGGAAGGTTGATTTAGGAAGAAATTCCCTAAGTTTTATTTAGAATGAGTACCCTACACCAATGCTGCAGGATTGTTGCAGGGTATCGCTCCGGGCTTCAAGTTGATACGAACAGGAAACGTCCCAGGCTGTCGATAAAGCTAAACGACTGAAGACACCGACGCGAACTGCATTGCGAGCAGAATCGCTACCGTGGACATCCCAGGCGAATCCGTTGAAATTGGCGCTGGTTTCTGCACGATGCCGATAGATGTCTGGTAGGTAATGAATAGACACGGAATTGTGCCAGGGATTGCCGTTAGGCAAGGTGAAGACCTTGGACAGAGAAACACCAATAGGCAGAGCCAAGTTACGGAAATGGCCGCGATCAAAGCGTCTGGTAATATCCTGAGTTTCTCGGAAGGCTTCTTGGCGGACATCCGTGTATTCTAAACCAATTGACGGAGAGAGGACATAATTGTCTTTTAAGGCAATATGCCATGTTGCCTGGAAGATTCCCGAATAAGACAGGTTGTTCCAATCTCCGTTGGCATGTTGACCATCTGGGAACGTTGTGTCCAAATCATTGTAAGTGGATCCATAGGCGATAGCGCCGCTGATGGCAATGCTGTGTTGGTTGTTCAATTTTCGAAACCAAACAGTGTCGATTAAGCCCATAATCGAGTCTTGAGTATTGGTTGAGGCGTAGTCTCGCCCAATATTTTTCCCAAACATTTGCCCCAATGCTGCGCCGACCGTCCATTCTGAAGCTACTCGATAGTTGACACCTAAGGCATATCCGCCACCCTGATAATCGAAACCTTCGGTGCTACCTTGGCTCCGTTGCATGGTGAATCCCCCTAACCCGCTGAGCCAGACAGCAGCTTTGCCGCGTTCTAGGAATCGGTAGAAATCTAATTGGTTTAGAGCAATATCGGAGAGAGATTTCATGTTGGCAGCAGAGGACAACATCGAATTAGCCGTGCTTGTGCCAACCATGTAGTCAGCTACCCCGATCGGCTGGATGTCTTGGGGATTGAGTATGAGTTCCCAAATATCCTCGTCTTGAAGGTAATTCCATGACGTTGACAACGCATAGATGACACCATCGTCAGAAAAGGAACTTGTTTCGGGAGAAATGCCTTCTTCTTTGGATCTGATTTGAAGTAAATCTGTATCAGTCGAAACAGACTTCCAATCGCCCGAAAGTTGGAGATCTCCCGAAAGCGAAAATTGTCCGCCACTTTCGAGGTAGACAGGTTTCATACCGGGATCTAGTTGGATTTGCAGGTTGTTCAAGGAAATATCCCCGTTTGCTACTAATGAGGCCCCATTCCCCATGGTTAAAACTCCTCCCTGCTGAGAGTAGGAGTCTGTCTGAATAGCAGCCAAGTGGTCGATTCGGACCGTCCCTCCGTATTGAAGAGTTTCCCCGGTCAAATAGGAGGTTAGATTTTCAGGGTTGCTTGTATCAACATATTCCCCTGAAAAGAGAATTGTCCCTTCTCTCCCATCAGCATTCAGATGAATTGTGGATTCCGGGATTCCTTCTGGTGTATCTCCCACAACTACTGGATCGTACAGAGCTAAGGTCCGTCCGGTTGAAGCTTGAAAATGAATATCCATATTCGGACCGATATACATGGCGTTGGCTTGGGACAAAGTTCCGTCGCTTACCATGTTCCCGCGAAAGATGATATCGCCGTAATCGGCTGAGAGACGGACAAAGCTTCGTTCGGTCTGGTCATCTTTAGGATCTGGAGCTACATAGAGGGCACCTGCACTGCCGCCTGTATTATCAGTAAAAAGCACATCACCATGAACGTTCGAGATCTCAAGGTTACAAACGTCGCCAATTAATAACAGACCACCGCAACCGGAGGCCTTGTTGCCGGTAATGTTCACTGATCCATCGACATTCGTGATCGAAATGTTGGCGTTGCCGGTAAACAGGCCGTACCCACCCTGGGTACTTCCAGCCATGGCTACCACAATCCCATAGGCATCTATATCATTGTTTGCAAGGGTAATGCCCTGGCCAATATTGTTCATCGTGATCGTCGCTTCTCCGCGCCCGCCATTGTACGTAAACAAAAGCCCAGACACTCCCATGTATGACTTGTGTTGGACATTGTTGGAGAGTTCAATTCCGCCCGCAATATCCCTTAAAATGATACGCGCATTGCTGGAGTTTTCCCTTTGCGGATAAGTTGAGGCATTCAACCCAAGGGTATAAAACATGTTGCGTACGTTCTCTGCCGAGTTGTCGGTAATGGATAAGCGACCTCCAACCCGTTCAATGAGAATCGTCGCATCATAATCTCGAGACCCGCTGACTAATACGGTAGAATCTTCAAGGTTGGCCCCGCGAAATCCCGATATACTTACATCGCCGGATATGTCGGATATTGTCAGCATGGCGTTGCTCTGTTGCCCTTCTATATGTATGGCACTTACCCATGACGATGAATAATCAGCTCCTTCGGCGCTAAAGGATAATTCAGATAATTGCTTTAAGGTTACATAAGTTTCACTAATACCCCCCCCCGTATCGGAGTCACGGCAAACAAGGTCGATCATCGCCTCATTCTGATCAGGTTTGCCAGTTGCTTGAAAATGGAGGGCATATTGGCCTTGCCCATCTATGGTGAAATCGATTCGCTGGACATCAGAGATGTTGCCCTGATACCAGGAATTGATGTTTGTGGTATCCTCTTGGAGGGTAATGTTGGTTGACTCAGAGATAAGAGTTGTTTCTGCCTGAGCGGACATTGCCGCCAAAAGGCAGGAAAACAAGATTCGTGGTAATCTAGCTTTCATACAATAGATATTTTAGATTCAAACACATTGATGACAAGAACAATGTGAATAAAAAAGAATCACATGAGTGATTTGCTTTACCTTTTCATGATTTTCTCACGCTTTGTTCAAACGGAGTTTTTTCGTTCAACAATGAAAAAATCAATCAGAATACAATCCCTTTGTAATAATTTCAGGCGTGAGGATATTTCATATCAAGCTTGTCGAATTTCCTGTTGGCGCGATCCATACGCAAGGCCAGTTCGCGTTGAGGAGGGGAAGCAAGAAGATCATCCGGGAAAACGAGACCGAGATCAAACGCATCATAGGCAGGTGCAGGCTTGCCGTTTTTTGCCGTCTACTTGATTGTGTGAGGTTTCTCTTGTGGGAGGTGGTGCGGCGGGGGCGGGAGTTTATCGATATCGGCCTGGAGGATGGCTTTTTCTTCCTGCGAAAGTTTGCCATCTTTGTTCGTGTCGTATTTTTCCATCATGAGGTCATGCCCCAGGATCATGACGGCTCGATCGGGCGGTTGGGGCCCTTTACGACTATGAGGCGGCATGGGGCGGTTAGGACGAAACAAGGCATTTTGGGGATCTGAATGAGCGTTGTTATGGGGGACTGGAGGATGGGGGGGTAGATCTTCCTTCCGGAAAGCGTCTTTAGGGCGCTTACCCTGTTCCTTAATCATTGCCTGATACTCTGCGGGAGATAGTTTCCCGTCTTGGTTGGCGTCGTATCGTTCTCGCATGGCACGGCGGCGTTCTTCTATTTTTTTTGCGAGTTCAGGATGCCGTTTAGCCCAATCTGCGTACATTTTTCTGCGTTCGCCGCGCGACAGGATGCCGTCTTTATCGACATCGTATTGTTGCAGCATGTTGGCGTGGTGTTGTTGCATGCGTAGAGACATTTCAGGACGTCGTCTCCGCCATTCTTGCCTCATGTGACGTCTTTCTTCTTTCGACAGATTCCCGTCTTTATCTTTGTCGAACTTTTGAATCATGTCCTTGCGCCTAGCATTCATACGGCGAGCGACTTCCTCTCGAATAGCATCGAGTTCTTGGTTAGAGAGTTTATGGTCACCATCGGCATCATATCGATCCAGGACGAGATCGCGACAAATGATGAATAATCCTCGCGCTCTCATGCGATCATGAGCCCATGGTTGTATGGCGCCGTCGCGTGGGGGAGGCGGAGCTTCGGGGTGATTGTGGGCATATGCGCCCACGGTAAGGATGAACGAGAGCACACAGAACGCTAAAGTTTTCATAATAATTTGCGTGTTGACGGAAAGGTTTACCGATCAAGCGGTTTGAAGCAGAGACGATTGAGCGGCAGTGATAGATGGTTCTTCCATTAGAAACACGACAAAAAGGGAAAAGTTTCTCAATCGAGGGGGAAAAGAACAATCTACACAGCGTCGACAAACCAGGATTTCGAGTCCGAGCTAAATCAGGAAATCAGGATCGGCGTCCCTTCCTCGACCAGATCGAAAAGCTCGACGATGTGCTCTGGCGCCATGCGAATGCAACCGTGAGAACATGGAGTGCCCAGTTGGTTAATGTGGTTCGTCCCGTGGATGTAGATATAGCGATCCCACGTGTTGGCATTTTCAGGATCAAGTCCTTGAAGGCGCAAAATGCGAGACATGATGACATCGGTTTCATCTGGGAGAGCATCCTGCGGCCAAAAACCGCAAGGAATTCGACCGCGGAAAATGACAGAGTCCGGAAGTCCATCGCCTATTTTTTGCGCAATACAAAATCGGCCCGTTGGCGTTTGGTAGGAACCTTCTTGGAAACCGGTTCCTAAACGTGCTGTAGAAACAGGGTAGATATTGACGATCGAGCCATCGTTGCGTTCCAGCTGGAGAGTTTGCTGGGCAATAGAGACAATGCAGGACAACATAAGCGGTACCGAACCGGCTTTAGGATCTAACACCAGGCTGCACGAATGTTTTCAATCTGCTGTGGCGACAAATTGCGGGAAAATTGGTTTAACATTCTCGCAAAATATTCGGGGCGACTCCACCCATGAAGAGGTTGGATAGAGCTGTTTTTGAATTTCCAGGATGGAATTGGCACGACGACATCGAGGATTTGTTCGGCTCTGGCGGGCATTGAGATGAAGCAGCGAACCAAAGTGTCTGTCAAACTAGGTTGGGAATCTAGAAGTTTGAGCATCCAGCCACAGCTAAGAGCATTGGGAATAGCGGAACTTTTTTCAAGGAAGGCTTGTAATTGAGCAGGACGAACTGCTGCTGCAAACTTGTCGAGATAGGGCATGAATCTCAGATCTCCTAACCCAAGGATAGCATCTAACAGAGCCTGGGGATTCTTGCAAGACGGCGCAACTATCAGCTTCAACAATTCGACAGCGCCGACAAAGGACTCGTCCGAAGACGGTTCAGCAAGCGTAATCGTTAAAAAAGCAGCTTGTCGGCACACTGTTTCGTCTGAATCGGCAATGGCAAAGGGGAGAAGAGCTCGCCACCCGTTCCCTTGACGTTGACGGACGAATTGCGCTAATTGCAAAAGACAACGGCAACGAATTTCCTGACTGGGACATTTTGACTCAAATGTCTGATAAATTTCCAAACTTTCCTGGTATTTGAAGTTATTGCAGGTAGCGAGTCCATAGGCAATGATGGCCAAAGGCCATTGATCGTCTCCGATATCGAGACGTCGTATAGGGTCGAGAACAAGGGCAGCAAGACGTTTGATTTCGGAAAGGGCGTTGGTTTGATCTTGATACAATCCCATAAATGTAAATAGATTTGAATGTGTTAATGGGGCAAGCGCTGTTTCAAGAAGAATAAGACAAATACAAAGACGGCGGCCAAGCTTGTAAAACGGACTGAAACTGGTGGTACTCCTGACGGGACTCGAACCCGTACGATGTTGCCATCAACAGATTTTAAGTCTGCAGCGTCTACCATTCCGCCACAGGAGCATCCAGTTACGATTATGAGGCGAGCAATTCTACATTGAGATGCTCTTGAATTCAAGACAAATAAAAAATTCCGTGAGGATGTTGACACGTAATCCTCACGGAATTAACCCGAAAAGGGGGAGGTGTAAGTTGAAATTGGGGATTAATCTTCGACTTCGACGATGAGGCTAATTTCTACAGCTACGTTGAGGGGCAGTGCAGAAACGCCAACAGCAGTGCGGCTATGGCGGCCTTTTTCGCCGAAAACTTCCAGGAGAAGATCGGAAGCGCCATTGATGACTTTGGGGTGATCGTAAAAATCTGGGCCAGCATTGACATAGCCATTGAGGGCGACGATTCGGGAAACTTTATCCAAAGAACCGACTGCTTGTTCGACGACAGCGAGGCGGTTTAAAATAGCCGCGCGAGCAGCAGCCTGACCTTGTTCGAGAGAGAGATCGCTACCTACTTTCCCATAATAGGCATCGTCACCATTGATGGAAATGCCGCCAGAAAGATGAAGCAGGTTGCCAGTACGGACACATTGGACGTATGAACCAACTGGGGCGGGTGCAGGATAAAGTTTGTAACCTTTTGATTCGATTTGTTGACGAATGGTATCCATGTCTGTATATTGTGAAAAAAGAGTATAACAGAGGGGCAAAATCATGTTGCGAGCAGGATTTAACTGCTCCATACAGATAAAAATGCCTCTCTAGGAACGAATCTGCATGAATTCGTATCCTGTAGCACGCAAAATGATTGCCATATGTTCAAATTAGTTGTTAATGGAACACGAACACAACATGAGCGAAGAAACATCCAATCAGGATATGCCCAAAAACGGCCTTGACCTGGAAGGTTTGGCCAGTTTTCAGTTTGGACCCGCATGGGCCAGAAAACAAGAGGGAACAGAATACCGAGTCGAGGGCGCTGCTCTCCGTGAGCGTGAAGAGCGCGGGGAACGCGGGGAAAACCGTAACCGTCGCGATGGAGGCGAACGCAATTTTGGCAAACCTACCGGGAGACGAAGTCGGGAGGGAAGACCAAAGGATGGCGAGGTTCGCAATAGTCGAGAAGATGGACACAGAGGCGAACGGGGGTCTAGACGAAATAGTCGTGGTAACGATCACTCTCGCCTTCCCAAAGAAGCGCCGGTGGAGCCAACTCCCGGATTGCGGGTAGAGTTAAGACCGGCTGACATTTTGTTATCTGTGTGGGCGACAGAGGTTAATAATCGCAAACGTGTGTTTTCACTGTTCGATTTAGCTAAACTGGTGATGAGCCGTAAGGATCGTTATGATCTGGTGTATATGAGGCAGGACGATGGCCCGCATTTGATTCAATCGAAGAGGGACGATCGCTCGTGCTGGTTGACGCGAGAAGAAGCTGCTCGGTTTATTTGGCGAGCTCCCTGGTTTGGCGAATTTTACCAAGCAGAGGAAGAGTCGGTTGAGCCTCCCAAGGGAGATTTCAAGGGTATTGCCAAATGTCGTCTTTCCGGTGATTTGATTGGCCCTGTCAATTGGCATGGTTATCAATCCGCTTTGTTGGCGTTGCACCGGATGCGTTACGCTAGTATGCCGATCGAAGACTTTCGGCGCACGATTGAAATCGAAAAAGACGAGGAAGTTATCCAACAGTGGCTCGAAAGCGCCTCCAAACGTACGGTGTGGAAACCTGTCCGCGAAGGAGCAGAAGAGGTTGTCCTGACGGATCAGGCTGCGGTGGAAAAGGATTTTCTTGAACACCATTTTGACGATGTTTTCGCTGTCTGCGATAAGGTCTTTGTCAATGGTTCTATTGGGAAGAAGTATCTTTCTCCCGGATTGTGGGCTCATTTGACCAAACTTGCCGATACGACGCGCAAACACCCTAGCATGTTGATCCCGAATCTTTGTCATGGTTTTGCCCGGCACCACATGCCTATCTTTAAATGGAAGGGCGGTCATCATACGGGCCCGAGTCGACCGCGCTCGATTCCGGAAGGTACGGTGTTAGCTGACAATATGGCTGCTATCCTCAATTGGGTTAAAGAACATTCCGGGAAACGCGTCGATGTGATGCTGAATGAGTTGGGCGGGGTCTTGCCCCAACAAAATAAAACGCCCGAGGTTCCTGCCAAAGATTCAGAGTTGCCGGTGGAATCTTCTACTGAACTGCAAACTCCTGCGGATGAGTCTGCCAAGGAGCCAGAAGCGCCAGTATCTGTTGAAAAGCCAGTTGAAGAAGAAACAACTCAGTCTCCATTGCCAGCGGAGGAACCAGCAGATGCTACTCCGTCTGAACAACAGCCAATTTCCGAAGAAGAACGCATTCGCAATAAGCATCAAGAATTAGTTCGCGATACGTTATGGTTGTGTGAACAAGGGTATGTTCTTATCTTTGCGGGAGACGGAACGATTTGCGTCCCCAAATAAGGATTTCGGTGTTTTTGTGTTGTTTGTTGGCATTCGGAGGAGGGACTCGCAAGAGAGTTTCTCCTCCGTCGTTTTTGGGGATGAAACTCTAGAAGAGAGCTAGAACGCCTAGCCTCATGCTTCAGAAGGAGATCCTTCTGAATGTTGACAGACGCCAGTAATTAGGAACGTGTGACAGAAGAAGCCGCACCAGGGACTCCATAGGGAGAAATGGCACGGATGGCTAAAGAATCTGCATCGCCGACGAATGCGATGGGCAAGGTGACTTTGGTTTGCCCGCCTGGTAAGATGCAAAGGCTACGCCAGGAAGAACCATAGCGAGCTTGAACGACCCATTTTCTAGGGAGATTTCCCGGGTAACTCCAGGTGAGAATGAGATTATTACCGATTTGTTGGACGTGAAGCGCTGGAGTATCTGGAAGGCTAGATCCTGCCCTAGGCAGGGGGGGCGGGATGGCAGCGTCAGGATACAGTTCTCTCAAGTAACTCTGGAGGCCGTCCTTGTTTTTCATAATGGAGTTGATGCTCCAAAAACACTGTCCAGGGTAATTTCGAGCCAGAGAACGTGAATAACGGATTTGCAACGCGATTTCTGAAGCCGGTCGACCCGGGTCTTCAGAACTCTTGATGCGAGCCGTAGCAATGCCAGGCCATATGGGGCGGCTGGTATTTTGCGCTGCCCACCATTGCATGAGAACAGGAAAACTCTGCTCAGCTGGTTTGCATCTCCAATAAAGCTGAGGCGCGAGATAATCGACCCAACCTTTTTGGATCCATTTGCGGGCGTCGCAGGCGAGATCTTCGTAAGCATCGACCTTGGCATCGATGGATTTTGGAACTCCTGGTCTCCAGATGCCAAACGGACTGATGCCAACTCGAACCCAGGGTTTGATAGATTTTACTTTGCTGTACATTTCTGAGACGAAGGAATCGATAAAGGCCCTTCGCCGGGCATTGCTGTTGTTGTCATGAAGGACGGCAGGCGGATACGGGTAAAAATAGTCATCTAGATGAATTCCATCGATATTGTAACGTTTGACAATATCGCCAATGACCTCGAGCACGTGATCGCGCGAATGCGATGAAGCCGGATTTAGCATCAGCGTATTGCCAGCAGTCTTCATAAGTTCAGGATGTGTCCGGGAAATGTGCGTTTTTGCAACTTGATGGGATCGCGAGGCTTTAGCTCGGAACGGATTGATCCATGCATGAAGTTCAATCCCTCTCATGTGCGCATGCATGATGGCAAAGGCTAATGGGTCGTATCCTGGGTGAACTCCTGACCCGGAAAGCCATTGGCTCCAGGGTTCGAGGGATGAACGATAGAAAGCATCCGAGGTTGGGCGAACCTGTAGAAATACCGCATTGAGGCGCAATTGAGCGCACGTATTCAAGATGCGAATTAATTCACGCTGTTGTGCTTGAGCAGACAATCCTGCCTTAGAGGGCCAATCAATGTTGTAGACAGTTGCAATCCATGCCGCTCGAAATTCTTGTCGGGGCAATGGAACCCGCTCTCGGGAGGGTTGCCACCCAAAGAGAGGTGGAATAAAAGTGAACAGAAACACCAAAATCCCAATTGCCCAAGACAAAGGGCTGTTGTGGCTTCTACAAAACGTTTTCACAAACAGAATCCTATAAAAATGCAGATCATTTGTCGATTCGCCATTGACGCATGTTCTTTTTTCTGAATTTGAATTGCTAAGACAGGATTTTTTTTGTACATGTGTTCAACAGATCTATGTAGTTAAGACTCTAACTCGTGTAACTATGATGAAAAAAGTACACCTCAGATACATTTGGGCTCTTCCCTTGATAGCTTGCGCCATACCGCTGAGCTCCTGCACAACTGATTATCGCGGTAATTCGGCGGTCACGCCTGCCGGTGCGGTTGCATTGGGCGTAGGGGCAGCAGTTGCCGGCGCGGCGATTCAGCGTGAACGAGACGATGACGATAGAGATCGCGACTATTATCGGAATCATCGGAATCCTCCGCCTCCTCCGCGCTATAATAACAACTACCGCAACCGCCGTCCCGATCATCGTTATGAACGGTGGTGGCGTTAACTCACTCCTGATTTGTCTTGAAAGTCGCGGCATTCTATGAACAGTAGAGTGCCACGGCTTGATGTTTATTCAACAAACTCGAATGCTATTGCGTGTGAGCTGAGAGCCGAGAGGACGATGGGAGCAATGGAGGAATAGAACGACAAGGATATGCGTTTTCAATTACCGGCCGTCTTAGGACATGCAGCGTTTCAGGTTTTAGATTTTTTTGGGAGCCTGGGATTTTTGTTTATTGATTTCCTGCGTTGTTGTTTCAAGGGGAAGTTCCGCTATTATGTATTGGTGGAACAAATAATGAAGATTGGGGTAGGTTCACAGCCTGTCGTTTTGGTGACAGGGATTTTTACTGGGGCGGTTTTGGAGGCTCAGGCGTTGTTTCAGCTCCAAACAGTGAAGATGGATACGATGGGGGGGGCAGTCGTGGCGGTTGGCATGTTTCGCGAACTTGGTCCTGCCATTACCGGACTCATGCTAGCCGGGCGCGTAGGGTCGGCTATGGCTGCGGAAATCGGCACGATGAAGGTGACGGAGCAGGTTGATGCATTGAAAACCATGAATGTAGATCCTGTGGATTATTTGGTGAAACCGCGTATTCAAGCTATGTTGATTTCTACTCCCATTCTGATGCTTGAGTCAGTGTTGATGGGAATTTTGGCTGCCTATGCAATTGGAATTGTCTCTTTTGGGGTCAATGAGGCATATTGGTTACATTTCATGCAGAAGTTTGTGGCGATAGGCGATTTAGTGTGCTCGATGGTAAAAGCGCTTGTGTTTGCTTTATTGATTGGTGTTATTTCGTGTCGCGAGGGGTTAGCGACGGTGGATGGCGCTGTGGGGGTGGGGCAGTCGACAATGCGCGCTATGGTGTATTCTGCCATTGCGTTGTTGGTGGCCAATTTTTTGCTGACGATGATTTTGAATCAGATCTTCCCCATGGGTTTCATGCGCGAACTTAATTGAGAATGAGTTATGGAGAATCAGCCTTACATTGTAGTCGACAATATTACCCAACAATTTGGCCAACAGGTGGTCTTAGACGGTGTTAGTTTTGAAGTGAAAAAGGGGGAATTGTTGGCATTGATTGGTGGCTCTGGGGCTGGTAAAAGTGTCATCCTGAAACATTTGGTGGGGTTATTAGACCCTTTGTCGGGAAAGGTTTTGATCAATGGTCTGCAAATGAGCAATGTTCCCGAACGGGAAAAAGCAAAGTTACGAGCTCGCATCGGATTCATGTTTCAGAATGGGGCGCTATTCGATTCGATGAATGTTTTCGATAATGTGGCTTTCCCTCTGCGGGAACAAGGTGTGAAAGATAAAAAGGAGCTTGAATCGCGGGTAGAATCTGCCTTGGCGGCCGTGGAATTGACAGGCCACGAAGACAAGATGCCTGCTAATTTGTCAGGGGGGATGATCAAGCGCGTGGCTGTTGCCAGGGCGATGGTTTCTTCCCCAGAATGTCTGCTGTATGACGAACCGACAGCCGGACTCGATCCCGTGGTTTCAGACAGCGTTAGCTACATGATTCGCCGCATCTGTGTTGCACAGCAGATTACAACATTGATCGTGACACACGATATGAGCAGTGTCGTTCACATGGCAGATCGCGTTATTTTCTTGGAACGAGGACGAGTCCAGTGGACTGGTACGCCTCTTCAATTGATTGAAACAGAAAGCCTGCCTCTGAAAAATTTTATCATGGGATCTTCCGGGGAAAATTGGGAAAGCCTCCACAGGGAACCAAGACCGGATTTCCAGAAAGAGTTAATTCACGAAGCTCTCAAGGAACGCTACCAAACAGAACGTTGAACGATAAATGAACAAAAAGAATAAAACAGAAACCTGGGTCGGTTTGTTTTTATTGATTGGTCTCATCCTCCTGACTGTTGCTGTCTTGTTGATTGGCAACTTTAAGAATTCGGACGATACGACCTATCCGATCAGGATTATGTACAAGGATTCTGCTGGATTGATCAAAGGTTCTCAACTGCGTCTTGGCGGCGCTTACGTCGGTGAGGTTGTTGCTCCGCCAGAATTGACGGAAACGGGGAACCGCGTGATCATTCACGCCAGGATTAATAAAAATGTCAGGATCCAGGCCGATTCTAAATTTCGAATCGATATGCAAAATTTATTGGGCGATAAATACATTGATATCGTCCCTCCAGAAGAACCTACTAATCAATACCTCCCCCCTAATTCCCTCATTATGGGCGAAAGCGAAAGCGATCTGAATAAAATTAAAAACAATGCCGTTGCCGCAAGTGAAGAAATTGTCATTTTACTCCGGAAACTCGATGAAAATTTTGTACATATCGAGCGTGCGCTCATCGATATTTCCAATGCGGCTAAGGGCATGGAAGAGACAACCCAAAAATTGAACGAAGGCATTTTGTCTGACCAAAATATTGCTCATGTCAGCGGAATCCTGAAACATGCAGATGAGGCGACAGCGAAGATGCCGCCAGTGATTGACGAAGCTAAGGCGTCGCTTGTTGAATTCAATTCGACGATGACCGAAGTTCGCGCTCTCGTGAAAAAGACGGATGAAAAGATCGATAAGCTTGACCCAGCTTTGCGGGAAGTAGCGCCCACGATGGTAGCTATTCGCCAAACAGCTGACAATGTCTCTGACATAACCCGAGATATAAAAAAGGGGAAGGGGACTATCGGCATGATGATGTACGACGAACAATTCAAACGGGAATTCGAACAATTTATTCAAAATCTCAAAGATTATGGGATTTTACGCTACCGGGATCCCGAGGAACCCACGACCCCAGTGGACCCAAGAAGCGGCTATACGGGCAAAAGACGATAAGTCTTGCCGGAGAAGCGGAACGGATTGTGCGTCATCCCTCAGGAATTCATCGGGCTTTTAATATTCTGTCGTTGACAACGCCCCAAGAGTTGCGAAATTCACTTGGTACGACAAGAGGAAATTGTTCAACGATTTTGAACCCTTCAGTATCTAATAGTATGATGAACACGCAAGAACATGATTCGGCTTCTTCCAAGGAATATGCCGGTGAAGAGCAAAAAGTCCCCAGTATAACTGGTGGCACTGTAGGCGGAGCCGCTGAAACTGTTGCTAATCAAACGGTTCAAGCTAAAGAAGCAGCTGAAGGCCGTTTCCGTCAAGCTCGCCAATTCGCAGCTGAAAAAGTCAGACAGATCCGCGAAGCTGCAAGCGAACGCGCTACCGAAATTCGCGACTATGCCGTCAATAAGGCTGCTGAAGTGCGCCGCAAAGCGGGAGAAGGGTGGGATAACACCTGCGATCAAGCTCGCGAATTCCATGAAATGAGTGAAGAATACGTTAAAGCTCATCCAACCAAATCTGTCCTTGTGGCATTTGTGGTTGGGTTGTTAGTCGGATTCCTCATTCGTCGCCGATAATAGAAGCAATTGCCAGGAACATTGCGGGTGTTTCTAAAGTGTCTGGGAAGGAAGATAGTGATTCTTCCTTCCGATAGGTTTGTGTCAGGTACGATCATTTCCCTAGGAGGCAGATTGTGAATTTATTTTCCAAAGTATGGGATTTTATGATTTCCCGTCCTGAAGTTGCAGCGGATCCTGAAGGGCCCCGCCGTGGTGGGATTGAGGGGATGAAGCAAGCGGTTTGCGAGATGATCGAGGCCGGGTTGGAACATGCTCAGGGCTTGGCGGCCTTGTGCTCTCTTGAGCTTGGCGAGTCGCTTCAGCGCGTGATTCAGAGATTATTGCTGTTGCTGGTGGTTGTTGTCTTGGCCCTTTTTGCTTATATTTTTTTATGTGCAGCGGTATTGTTGTTGTTGGCGTTGTGGGTTGGTTGGATTGGGGCATGTACGATTATGTTTGTGCTGCACCTTACCGGTTGCCTCGTCGCATGGAAGTTTTTCTCCAGGATTTCGGTGAGCCCGCTTCTCCCAAAAACTGTTCAAGAACTTAAGTCTGATTACGAATGTCTGCGGATTCTTATCAAAAGAAACAAGAACTCTTGATATTGCTCGCTGAATCTCGCCTTCGGATCATTGAAGGGGGGGAGAAGCTTGCCCAGCAAGCGTCTGAGTCTACTCGGCTGTTAGGTAGTTTCCGGACTCAAATTACTAGTCACCCCTTGTTTTTGCCAGGGTGTTCGCTGGTCGGTGGGTTTTTAGGAATTAAAATATTGAGGATGATGTTTTCGAGACGTTCTCGCCGTGGTGAAGTGGTTTCTCGCCGCGGCATAGGCATGCGGCTTTTCGTGGGGGTGGGTAAGTTGTTGCTTTTGGTGCTTGCACCCGTTGCCAAAAGTTTGTTGCAGGATGTTGTGACCGACGCGTTGGCGCCGCGAAATCGCCAATGACTGCCCTTGCAAGGAAAATTGTTACCTGTATTTGCGATTAGGCAATTTTTTACTCGCCAAAAAAGGGGTTGATAGAGTAGTGTAACGTATCATCTTCTTTCTTGTAGCCAGCATATGAGCGAATACATTTTACCACATGTGGACGGATATTTGAAAATCGGACAAGACTACGATTGTTCCGATATTCATTTAGCCGTAAATACCCAGCCGACATGGCGACGATATGGGACATTGATGCCTATTTGGGCCGAAGCCCCAAGGTTGACGCCAGCAGATACAGAAACCTTGGTCAGAAGTTTCCTGCAACCCCGGGAAATGAATCGGCTACAGGAACGCGGTGACGTTGACTTTGCTTATTCAAACGATTTCGGGCGATATCGTGCTTCTGTCGTCAAACAGCGCCTCGGGTATGATTTGTGCTTCCGTATTATTAATACCAAGGTCCGGTCGATGGAAGAAATTGGCCTACCTACTGAATACATTATCCCATTGACGCGGTACAATAACGGCTTGATCCTAGTGACAGGATCCGTGGGTAGCGGTAAGTCCACCACACTGGCCTCAATTGTTGACTTTATCAATCAGGACCGGCAGGATCACATTATTACCTTGGAAGACCCCATCGAGTACATCATCCCCTGCAAAGGTTGTCAGGTCAACCAACGTGAAGTACACAAACATACCGAATCGTTTGCTCGCGCTTTGAGAGGCGCCCTCCGTGAAGACCCGGATGTCATCATGGTTGGTGAAATGCGAGACCTGGAGACGATTTCTTTGGCGTTGACGGCAGCAGAAACAGGACACTTGGTGTTGGGAACCTTGCACACGGGGTCAGCCGCTCGAACCGTCGACCGCGTGTTGGACGTCTTCCCCGTCGAGCAGCGAGACCAGATTCGCATCATGGTTAGTGAATCCCTTCGCGGCATTATTTCCCAACAGCTGGTTCCACGTGCCGATGGCGCTGGCCGAGCTCTTGCTATTGAAATGTTGGTAAATACTCCGGCAATCGGCAACTGTATTCGCGAAGGCAAGACGTTCATGATTCCGGGTTGCATTCAAACCGGTAAAGCCCAAGGCATGATTTTGATGGACGATTCGCTCAGGAATCTCCATAAGGCAGGCCTGATTACTGACGAAGAGTGCTTGTTCCGCAGCGACGACAAGACCATTATGAAGAATTACCTCGGCATCAAGGATAAATAATCGAGGCTGAATCGTACGTATAGTGTTAACTCTTAATTAGAAAGATTTTATCATGGCCGTTATTGATCAATATTTTCGCGTTCTTGTTCAGGAAGGTGGATCTGACCTCCACGTTAGCGAAGGACAACCCCCCAAAGTTCGTATTAATGGCTCGATTACCCCGATTGGGGATACTCCCCTAGGTGGTGAATCGTTTAAAAACATGCTAGCCGAGATTTGTGAACCTAAAGCTTTTCACAAGTATTTGGAAGAAGGCGATTTGGACTTCGCTTACGAAATGGACGAAAATTCCCGTTTCCGTTGCAATTTCTTCAAACAGCAGAATGGCCTTGCCGCAGTTTTCCGACTTATCCCAACGAAAATTGCCACCCTGGAACAATTGGGCGTCCCAGAAGCCGTGAAGCAGTTCGCCCACATGAGATCGGGGCTTGTGCTGGTGACTGGTCCTACTGGTTCCGGTAAGTCGACGACTCTGGCGGCAATTATTGACTACATCAATACGAATCAATCTCGTCACATCATCACGATTGAAGAGCCTATTGAATTCGTTCACAATAATAAGATGTCCATCATTACCCAACGAGAAGTGCCGATGCAGACACCTTCGTTCGCAGACGGTTTGCGAGCTTCGTTGCGTGAAGACTCCGACATCGTCCTCGTGGGCGAAATGCGCGACTTGGAAACAATTTCTCTGGCCTTGACGGCGGCTGAAACCGGTCTTCTTGTCTTTGGCACCTTGCACACGAACAACGCCCGCAAGACGGTTGACCGTATTATTGACGTATTCCCGGCAGAGCAGCAATCGCAAGTGCGAACCATGTTAGCTGCCTCTATCCGCGGCGTCGTGGCTCAGCTCCTGATGAAACGCTGCGATAAGCCAGGCCGTGTCGCTGTGAACGAGATCATGTTTGCAACTCCTGCTGTAAGCGCTATTATCCGTGAAGGCGCTACCCAAAAATTGTCGGATGTTATTGTTGGCGGCAAGAGCATGGGTATGCAGTTCATGGACGATGCCATCTGGCAGAAACTCCAGCAAGGCATTGTTTCGCCGGAAGAAGCTTACATGAAGAGTATCGACAAAGCTCGTTTCCGTAATTTCCTTCCTGCCTCCTCCAAACGCCTAGGCGATGCAGGCGGCGTATAATTCTTCTGAGGGTTAGTGTTTGTTGTTCTACGGCGAGGGAGCTCAGTCAATGTTGCGGGGGCTCCCTCGTTTTTTTCCATGAGACCCAGGTACGTAAGAATTCGTTGTGTGTCAAATTCCAGCCATTTTATTGAATTTCTATTGACTTGTGAGTAAAAGCGACTACAGTTCTGTGTGTTAAGAGGTTTGCATAACGCTCCCATCTTCTAGCGGTTAGGAAGGCCGTCTCTCCAACGGCAAAGGCTCGGTTCAACTCCGGCTGGGAGTGCCACTTCTCTGGTTTTATGCAGGGATAATGGCTGGAATTGTGTGAGGTAATGATTACGATGCCTTTCATGCAAGAGGTCAATCAGGGGCTTGGGCATCGAATTGATTGGTTTGCGTTTTGGAGGCTCGTTTTAATACAAGCCCAGAATTCATTTAGTGAAAAAGGGGCGCAGTTTCTATTGATTCCGTTAGGGGTATGGCTATACCAGCAAGAGGGTAATCTGGAATACATTTTAGGGGCGATTATTGTGTTGCCCTTTATTGTGATTTCCCCGTTGTCGGGGTGGTTGTCTGATCGTTTTTGCAAGGCTTACATCATTCGGGCCATGGCGATTTTACAATTATTTGTATTGCTGGGGATGTTCCTTAGCCTGCGAGGTCAGAATTTGGAAGCAGCGGTGGGGTGGTTTTGCGTGTTTGCGATCCAAGCAACTGTGTTTAGCCCGTCAAAAAAAGGGATTGTGAAGGATATGGTAGGAACGGAGAGGATAGGTTTTGCCAGTGGCATTGTAGAAATGGCTTCAGTTTTAGCCTTGTTGATTGGGCAATTAGGGGTGTTTGTGTGGTTTTCTTATTTGCTGGAGCCTGGCAAGAGTTCGATTTGGCGCGAATGGCTGGGGAATGGATTTTTTGAATGGTTCGACTGGATGTTCATGCCTAATGGAATCAACGATGGGTGGTATGCTGCGGCATTCCCCTGTTTCATGTTTTTGCTTCTAGCTTGTGGAACGACGTTGCTTACCTTCACGCTGCCTGCGTACAAACCTTACAAGACGCAGCCTTTTTCTTGGAGGTTACTTTATGAGCATTTCACTCAGCTAGGGTATTTGTGGAAACATGAAATTTTGAGGAAATGCGAAATGGGGATCGGTTATTTTTGGTTTTTTGGTGGCACAATTATGTTGATGACGATTCAGATGGCACGGGAGGTGACGGGGAATGGCAATGATTTTGGGATGCAAGGCGCGATTTTGATGGTTTGGATGAGTGGCGGAATGGTTTTAGGGGGAGTCATTGCCTCGATGCTCTGCCGCAAGGGGATAAACATGCGTGTTGCCGTCTGGGGTGGCATTGGCATGGCGCTGGGTTGCCTGGGGTTGGGAGTGATCCCCATTTTTAGTTGGGTTTTCCATGTGCTTTTGGTCTTTGCTGGAGCTTGCGCGGCTGCTTATCTCGTTCCCTTAAATGCCTGCCTCCAGGATAGTGCCGAGAACGGGAAGCGAGGCGATGCCATTGCTGCTGGGAATTTGGTCGATTGCTTTTTAGGGCTCGTTGCGGTGGGGTTTCAGTATGCCATGATGTTGTTTATTTCGCCAGCGATGCAGTTTATTGTTATGGCTCTATTAAGTTGCCTGATGACATGGGTTGTTGCAAGGATGAAGGTTCGCAAGCTTCCACTTGGCTGAAGATCTGTTAACCTTCTGCCAATCAGATTACGATTAAACATGCAAGAGATAGATCCTTATAAACTTCAAGCGAATGCAAGTCAGTTGATTGGTCGCCAATGGATGTTGATTACAGCCGGTACCCCAGATCAATTCAATTTAATGACGGCTTCGTGGGGCGGACTAGGTGTTATGTGGGGCAAGCCTGTGGCCTTTATTGTTGTCAGACCCAACCGCTACACCCATCAATTTATTGAAGCCAACGATGAGTTGACTCTTTCGTTTATGGGCGACTCCTATCGCAAAGCTCTCAAAATTTGTGGTACGACTTCAGGCAGAGATACCAACAAGATGGAAGCTGCTGGCTTGACCCCGCATGTGACAGCTTCAGGCAATGTTGGCGTCCAGGGGGCTGACTTCATCTTAGAGTGCCGCAAGCTGTATACGGACATGATCAAAGCAGACGGGTTTATTGATTCTTCTTGTCGAGATCGCTGGTATGGCGAATCAGATCCCTTCCATCAAATGTACATTGTGGAAATTTTGCATGTCTGGGCCCAGGAGGCTTAAGTTCTGTAGATTCTCTCCTTATGGCAAGTCCTAGAGAAAGGAGATTTGGTGAATAAAGGCGGCGCGATCGTTGTTTTGTGAAAGAATGCAGGGGATGAGCAAGTATTAATAAATGCCTAACTTAACAAGATTGATCGAGACCAGCCTATGAAAGAAAATTTCCTCGTTAGAGTTGCCTTACTGGGATTAGCCATATCGTGTTGTCCGGCGAATGGCCTGCAATATGCAGAGGGAGGCAACGCCGTAAGTCCGGCCAAGCTGATGCTGCCGTCGGATGTTTCAATGGCCGGTGCTCCTTACAGGAATGAGAACCTGCCCATTGAGCAACGTGTGGAGGATCTTTATAAAAGATTGACTGAAGAGGAAAAGGCTTCTCTGCTGCACGGATGCAGCGGCTATGAATATGGAGACAACGTTCGCATTGGGTTGAACAAATTCGTGATGGCTGATGCTCATTTGGGTGTTAGGCTTGGCGGTGACCTTCGCTCAACGTATTTCCCGTGCGGCATGGCCATGGCTTCGACGTGGAACCAGGAACTTATCAGTCAGGTCGGCGAAGTGATTGCCAGCGAATGTAAAGCTACTAATGCGCGTATGATTTTAGGGCCGGCCGTCAATATCGTGCGTACGCCGTTGGGCAGCAGAAGTTTCGAGTATTTTGGCGAAGACCCCTATTTGACAGGCAAGATTGGGGCAGCTTTTATCAAAGGCTGCCAATCTAATGGCGTAGCAACGTCGTTGAAACATTGGTTGTTCAACGATCAGGAATGGGCTCGCACGGTCATTGACGTCGATGCTCCAGAACGTGCCCTTCGGGAGATCTACGCCAAGCCATTCGAAATTGCTGTGCGAGACGCCAACCCCTGGACGATTATGTGCGCGTACAACAAAGTCAGGGGCAAATGGGCTGGCCACCAGCGCGAAAAACTTAATCGGATTTTGTACGACGAGTGGAAGTGGGACGGGACGATGGTGTCTGACTGGGGGGCATGGCATGGCGACGAAGGCGCCGTCAATGGCGGTTGCTATCTGGAAATGCCAAGTTCCAAAAACGCCGACAAAGATAAAACAATCGTCCAAAAGGTGCGAGCTGGCAAAATCAACCGGGCCTATTTCGAAGAGGCAGTAAAACGAAATATCCGCCTCGCCATGCGTGTGGGGGCTTTTACGAAACCCATTGAAGGGCGGCTGAATGCTCCAGAACACCAGGCTATTGCTCGTCAGGTTGCCAGAGAGGGTATCGTCTTGCTGAAAAATGACTCAAATATCCTTCCGCTCGATCCCGCAAAAATCAAAAAAATCGCTGTGATCGGGCCCAATGCCGACCAGATCCACACGATGATCGATGGAGCGGATGTCCATCAACGGGGTGGTGCTGCCGCCGGAAGACCCCCTTATGAAAAAACGCCGCTCGCCGGTGTCGTCGAAATCTTTGGCAAAGACAAAGTCCTTTATGCCCCGGGGTTCTCGTTTGGTACGTCAAAGTTCAAGAGTTTCCCGGACATGCCAGAGATGGACCCCGTCGAAGCAGCAAAGGCAGCCGATGTGGTCTTGTTTGTCGGGGGGACTGACCATACGTACGACCGCGAACGAGCTGGTTGGGGGGTGCTCAATGACAGCGATAAGCCAGACTTGAATCTGAAGGGCGATCAAGTAGGCTTGTTAAACAAGGTGTTGCAGGCCAATCCGCGGACCGTAGTCGCTCTCGTGAATGGCTCGCAAGTCCAGGTCGAAGAATGGATCGACCGCGTTCCTGCTTTGCTCGAGCTTTGGTACGGCGGCATGGATGCCGGTACGGCGATGGCAGAAGTGCTCAGCGGCAAAGTAAACCCCTCTGGCAAGCTCCCATGTACTTTTGGTAAACGCTTGCTCGATTGGAAATCGCATTCGGAGGGATTCTTGTCTTATCCCGGTGAATTCCGCAAAGATAAAGACAACCCATACCAGTATTATTCAGATGGCATTTGGGTGGGATATCGCCACTTCGATAAAGCGGGCATCGAACCTCGTTTCCCGTTCGGCTTCGGGCTCTCTTATACGTCGTTTTCGATAGAAGCTGCTCCCTGCGACCCTGCGGCTGGCAAATTCTCTGTAAAATTGACGAATACGGGTCAACGAGAAGGCGCGGAAACTGTACAATGTTACCTGTCGAAACCAGAGGGCGACGGCGTGGCTATGCCCGTGCGCGAATTGATCCGCTTCCAGAAAGTCAATTTGAAACCCGGGCAATCGACTGTCGTTTCTTTCGAGTTGTCTAACGACGACAAACGTTATTGGGACGAAAAGAAAAACTCGTGGCAAATCATGCCAGGTGAATACAAGGTCTGGGTCGGCCATTCTTCCCGCAACCTCCCCGTCCAGTTCTCCTGGAAGTAGGATATCAATCTGCCAGAATGGACGGTGTCCATAGTGTCCCCATCCCATCTCATTGTGTGCAAAACGTGACTTTATTGCGTTTTGCACATTGATTTTGCGGCTGAGCGGGGGTATTGTACACGTGAGGTGACCCATGCTGATCGATTTTACATTTTCCAACTATCGTTGCTATCGCGACGAGGTCGGCTTTTCGATGCTGGCCGGCAAAGTACGGTCGTTTAAGAAGAGTTTGATTCCGATCCCGGGTGAACGTTATGCCAAATTGTTGCCGTTGACTGCTATTTACGGGCCGAACGCCTCGGGTAAAAGTACCTTTGTCCATGCTTTGCAGTGTTTGCAGCGCATGGTAGAGAAAGGGGTGATTCTAGCAGATCCTTTTCGCTTGGATAAGAGTAGCCGAGAGCAACCGACTCGTTTTCGCATCATCTTTGTGGCAGAAGGCAAAGTTTGGGAATATATTTTAGCTGTTCGCGGGAAGTTAGTTGAAGAAGAGTTACTTAAACAGCGCCATGGGGCGAAGAATTGCCTCATTTTTGAACGAACTTCTGAAGGCGTTCAAATCGGAGAAAGGCTGAACAGGTCAGTAAAAGAAAAGTCCTCTCAAGCCAGTAACGATGATTTGTTTTTTAACGAATATCTCAGACGTCTGGATAAAAACGTCTTGTTTTTGCATCATGCGCAGAGTTTGCAGTTACCGCAATTGTCAGACATCCTGGCAACTGTGCGAAGATGGTTTTTGCAGACTTTGTGCTTGATCAAGGCAAACAGTCGTTATGTACCGTTGGCATGGGACATGTTCCAGCGTACCGAGGCTTACGAACAAGCTTTGGTTCGTGTCGATACAGGCATTTCCCAAATTGGTAAACGAGAGGTTAAACTGGAACAATTAAATATATCCCAGAGTACGTTAGACGAATTCCGGGAAAAACAAGATAAAGTCATGGTTTGCCCAGATCATTCGTTTCTCGTTGTCAAAGATGCATCGAGCGGAGACTTGAAAGCTTTTCGTTGTTTTCCTATTCACGAAGGCAACGACGGTGAACCTGTTCCCTTTACGTTCCAAGATGAATCCGATGGCACGCGTCGCTTGATTCACTTGTTACCGATGATTCTTGCTTACGACGATATTCCACGCGTGTTCGTTGTTGATGAGCTAGATCGTAGTCTGCATACCCAACTTTCCAAATTGTTGATCGAATCACACCGCCTCTTAACGGCAGAAGCCAAACCCAGACAACTGATATTCACAACTCACGATGTCATGTTGATGGAACAGGACTTATTGCGTCGCGATGAAATGTGGGCTACAGAGAAAGATCGCGAACAAGTCTCTCACCTCATTTCATTCGAAGAGTTTATCGACATCCGCAAAGACAAGGATATCCGTAAGAGCTACTTGATGGGTCGCATGGGTGGTATCCCAAACATTACTTCGTTAACATGAGCAAAAAAGGCGAAAAAACTCAAGATTTCAACGAAAATCGGGGATCCAGAATTATCGGAAAGTTTTTATTATTGTGCCAGAAGGCGTTTTGACGGAGAAGTCGTACATGGAAATCGTTAAGTCTTTTGTATCAAAAGATTATTCCATCCATGTGGTCTCGCGTAAATCAACTCGTTCTGCAATCAAACATTTGCTTCAACAGGCGAATGAAAATCTTGAAAATCTGAGACCCAACGACGAAATCTGGATTTTGGTGGACCGAGATCGAGAAGCTCATACGGAAGAACAATTCCGGCTATTATACAAGTGGGTAAAAGAAGATGAGTAACAACGACATGTTGCGATTAGCAATCCCAGGTTTGAATATTGGTTGTTGTGGCATTTTGTAGAGATGCCTTCTTTGGAGGAGGCCTCCAGTGATACAAAATTAGATCAATATTTGCCAGGTTATTCAAAAAGTAAAAACTTGGCAAAATTCAAAGAAAAATTGACAAAGCAACGGATTCAAACGGCTATTGATCGCGCTTATCGACAGCAAGGACTCCCCGATTGCGAACATTTGGAATGTAGAGGAAGCGGGGTTGCTGTGTTGATCAATAAAATTCTAAATTTTCATTGAATTTTACTTTATTCTTTACTCATTTTAGTTATTTTTTGGTTTCACAATTAGCTTGAAATACAGGCGGATTTGTGTTTTGATAAAATCCAATTGTGGGCAGGGCGAATCTTTGGTCCGGGCCTGTTTGGGAATTGAATTGAAAGACGATATAGCATGACAGCTCAAGAGATAGCCGCGCTTATTTGGGATATCAAGGAAAGCATCCGGGGATTGTATGACGATAGCGAGGTGGAAGATGTGATCTTGCCGTTTACCTTGTTGCGGCGTATGGATTGCGTGTTGGATCCCTGCCGTGAGGCGATTATGAAAACCTTGGAGGGGATCGACAACGATAGAATCCGTGAAGTTAAGTTGAAGTCGCAGATGCGGCGACACCATCTTTCGTTTTTCAATAAGTCTGGTTTGTCACTGGTGCGCTTGTTGGCCCAACCAGACAGTATTGCAGATAATTTCAAGCTCTACCTCGAGGGCTTTACGGACAATGTGCGCGACATCTTTTCTAACTTCGTTCACCAGGACACGAATTCAGCGTATGTCGATTTGTCGCCGATCTACGATCGTTTGGCGCGGAACAATAAATTGTTCGCCGTGACGCAGAAATTTGCTCAAGTGCCTTTGCACCCGGACGAGGTAGACAACGCGATGATGGGGACGGTCTTTGAAATTGTCGTCCGCTATTCCAAAGAAGCAGCCAACACAAAAGCCGGGCAATTCTACACTCCGCGCGATGTCGTGCGTTTGCTGGTGGCTTTGGCCTGTTGCGGGGCAGAAGAATCGCTGGCCGAGTCTGGTCGTATCGTCTCGCTGTACGATCCTTGTTGCGGCACGGGCGGTATGCTCACCGACGGCAAGGAGTATTTGCGGCAGGCGACTGGACGCCAAGCGTCGGTAATCAATCTGTTTGGCCAAGAACTCAACGAAAAGACCTATGCCATTTGCAAAGCAGACATGTTGCTGAAGGGAGAATTGCGAGACGGTGTGGAAGACCAGATTGCGCTGGGTAACACATTGACGGACGACCGCATGTTCGGCCGGACGTTTGACTTGATGCTGGCTAACCCTCCCTTTGGCATGGACTGGGCGGACGAATACGAGAGGGTCGCCCGCGAGAATTGTGTGGGTGGTCGCTTCGAGGCCGGTTTGCCAGACAAAAGCGACGGCTCGTTGCTGTTTTTGCAGCACATGGTCAGCAAGATGGATCCTTCGCGCGGCTCGCGCATCGGCATTGTGCTCAATGGTTCGCCGCTCTTTAACGGCGGGGCTGGCAGCGGCTGGAGCGGTATCCGCAAAATGCTCCTCGACCGCAACTTGCTCGATGCCATTGTTGCCTTGCCCAAAAACCTCTTCTACGGCACTGATATTGCTACCTACCTTTGGATCCTAGACAACCAACGCCCGGAAACCCGCCGCCGCAAAGTTCTGTTCATCAATGCCAGTTACCCGGAATTCATCGAACCCCTCAAGCGCTCCCTCGGTAAAAAACGCTTTGCCATGACGCCCGCTGCCTCAGAAGATCTCGTGGCCATCTACCGCGCTTACCAGCCTTGCCGCCGCAACGTGGCAGACCCAGACACGGGAGAACTCCGCTCGGTCGAGATCGCCAAACTCATTGACTATGCCGATTTCCTCTACACGCGCGTTACCGTCAACCGCCCACTCCGCCTGGTCTTCCAAAACCTTGCAGAACGCTATGCCCAACTCTGCCACTCAGACAAATTCAAAGCCGACGACCCCAAAAATGCCATCCTGAAGACGATTGGCGACCTCGATGGCGCCGACACCCGACGCACTGATGCCGAATTCTTCTCGTGGTTGAAGAAATGTGGCGTCAAGGCCTCGACGGCCGCGGTGGTCAAGAAAGTTCGCCTGCTGGCTACGGTGGATGAACAGGCGCCCCCAGTGCATGAAAAACCGCTCGACCCACAATCCCCGGTCGTGATGGATCCCGATCTGGCCGATGCAGAAAACATCCCCTTCGCCATCCCGGTCGAAACCTATCTGCAACAAGAGGTCTTGCCCTTTGCCCCGGATGCCGTGGCAGACCGCTCTAAAGACAAAGTCGGCTGCGACTTCCCCTTCACTCGCCTCTTTTACGAATACAAACCCTTGCGCCCGGTCGAAGACATCGTCGCTGACCTTATGGCCCTCGAACAGGATACGGAACAAGACCTCCATGCCTGGATCAAATCCCTCTAATCCCTCCACCAAGGCCGTGCATGAAACCATACCAACACTATAAATCCTCCGGCATCGATTGGATCGGAAAAATCCCTGAAGGATGGAAAATCAATAAGTTAAAATATCTTGTTTCCTGTAATAATGAAGTATTAGATGAAGGAACAGATCCAAATAAAGTTATTCAATATGTTGAAATATCTGATGTTGATTCAATAAATGGGATTCAAAATAAAACTGAATATCTATTTAAACATGCTCCTTCTCGTGCAAGACGTGTTACACAAAAAGGTGATATTATTGTTTCGACAGTTAGGACATATTTAAATGGGATAGCATATATTGATGATGATGGAATTATAGTTTCAACGGGATTTGCTGTATTAAGAACGAAATATATAAATAGATCTTTTCTTTATTATTATGTAAAATCAAATATATTTTTTGCTTCTGTTGTGTCTTTATCAACTGGAGTTGGCTATCCAACTATAACTGCTTCTCAACTTATTAACATAAGTATTCCCGTTCCTCCCTTATCCGAGCAGGAGGCGATTGCGGAGTATTTGGATCGGAAATGCGGGGAGATCGATCGGATGACGGGGAAATACGAGCGGCAAATCGTCTTGTTGAAAGAGTTGAAACAATCCGTCATCAGCAAAGCCGTCACACAAGGCTTAAATCCCCAAGCCCCACTCCGCCCCTCCGGCATCGATTGGATCGGAAAAATCCCTGAACATTGGGGAATTAAGAAACTCAAATTTGTATGTACACTTTCTCCTAAAGTTAATATAAAAGAAAAGAAATGTGATATTGAAGTGACGTTTCTACCGATGGAAAATATAAGGAATGGTTTTTTTATTCCCAATCAAACGTCTCTAAAAAATTATGTTTCTTCATACAATTTATTTGAGGAAGGAGATATACTTGTGGCCAAAGTTACGCCATGTTTTGAAAATGGCAATATAGTCATTGCAAATAATTTAACAAATGGCATGGGGTTTGCTTCATCAGAAATATTTGTGTTTCGGGTAAATACTAATGATACTAAATTTGTATTTTATTATTTTCAAAATGGAAATTTTAAGGATCGAGCTGTATCCAGTATGACTGGTTCAGCTGGGTTGAGAAGGATTCCTGCTCCTTTCTTAATGAATGAATTTATTCCCGTACCTCCTCTATCCGAGCAGGCGGTGATTGTGGAGTATTTGGATCGGAAATGCGGGGAGATTGACGGGATGATAGGGCGAATTGAGCGGAAGATTGAGTTGTTGCGCGAATTGCGGAAAACCTTGATCAGCGAGGCTGTGACGGGGAAAATCGATGTTAGGGAGGAGGTCGCTCGATGAACAATACACTCAACGAATGCCATTTTGAAGAACACATTGCCACTGCATTGGCAGCTAGCCCAATGTACGTCCGGCGGCAATCGCAAGATGTCGACCTGGCGAGTGGGTGCGACCGGGGAATGCTGGAGGCATTTTTGCGAGAACAGACCGATGCTTGGTGGCGCCTGGCGAAACAGTACGGCGAGGGACGTGTCGTCGACATGGTGATCCGGGAATACAATCGCTTGCTCGACACAGGGGATGGCATGCTGAAGCTGCTGCAAAAAGGGATCACTCTGGCTGGCATCAAGATCAAGTTCGTGCAGTTTCCCCCCGGGGAAGCTACTGCAGAGAGCTCGTTAGGGCAACTGTACCGGGCGAACCGATTTGCCGTGGTGCGGCAGCTGTATTATTCGGCGGATGCGGTGGATCGGCATAAGTCCCTGGATTTGTGCATCATGATCAACGGGTTGCCGATCATCACCTGCGAGTTGAAGAACCAGGGCACAGGGCAATGTTATGTCAACGGTATCGAGCAGTACCGCAAGAACCGCCGCGCAGACAACCGCTTGTTGCGCAACTGCCTCGTTCATTTCGTGCTAGATAACAACTACGCCTTCATGACCACGCGGTTGGCCAACGAACAAACGCGCTTCCTGCCCTTCAACAAAGACAGTAATAACCCGCCCGTCGCGGGCGATTACCCGACCTCGTACATGTGGCGAGAGATCTGGCAGGCAGAGAGATTGTTGGACCTGATCCAGAACTTCATCAAACAATACCGGGGTGAGCAGGGGGACTTGGTCACCGTGTTTCCGCGGTACCACCAATTGCGAGCTGTCCGCAAATTGCGCTGGCTCGCGCATCGAGACGGCCCGGGGCACAATTACCTCATCCAGCACTCGGCTGGCAGCGGCAAAACCAAATCTATGGCCTGGCTCGCCCATCAACTGGCCAATATGGTTGGCCCAGGCAACAAGCCCTTGTTCGACTCGATTGTCATGGTGACAGATCGCATCGTGCTGAATCGCAACATGGCCGACGACGTCATCAATTTCGAGACGACAGCTGGGACAGTGAAGGACATCCGCCGCGGGTCGAAGAATCTGGCGACCTCCCTGGACGAAGGCAACCGCATCATCATCAGCACGGTGCAGAAATTTGCCTATGCCCTCAAAGACATGAAACGCGCCACCAGCCGCACCTACGCCGTGATCATCGACGAGGCCCATACGGCCATCGGACAAGAAAGCGCTAAAGACATCGCGATGGCGTTGACGACAGACGACGACTTGAGGACGTTGCCGGGGTACTGCCCTGAGGAATACGAGTCGCCAGTGGACGCATTGATGGCCTACATGCAGACGATGCGGGGCGCGATGCGCCACATTAGTTATTTTGCATTTACGGCGACGCCCAAAGACAAAACCTTCTTGCTGTACGGGGAGGACGGCAAGCGGGCGCACGATGTGTATTCGATGAAGCAGGCGATCGATGAACATTTTATCCTCGACGTGTTGCAGAATTACGTCACTTACAAGACGATGATCGAGTTGGCGCCGAAAGACCCTGAACAGCTGGACGACGGCAAGGTCTTCAAAGAAAATAAGGCGCTGAAGGTGATTTACGGCAAGTTGGAGCAGGATCCGGATATTATGAAGAGGAAAGCCGAAATTGTCGTCGACCATCTCTTGAAGCGCACCTGCCGCAAGATCGACAACCGCGGCAAGGCGATGCTGGTTTGTAGTTCTCGGCGAGCTGCGGCAGAATATATGTTGGTTGTCAGCGAAATGCTGCGGCAACTCACAGGGGGAGACGTGCGGGCACTGGTGGCTTTCTCTGGCGAGGTCGAGGGCAGGAACGGGAGAAAGTATTCAGAATCCACGCTGAATGACGACGGGGTGGCGGACGACGAGATTCGCCGCAAGTTCGAGGGCGACATGTACAGGCTCTTAATCGTGGCAGAGAAGTTCCAGACAGGGTTCGACCAGCCGTTGTTGCACACGATGTTTGTGGACCGCAAACTGGGCGGCATCCAGTGTGTACAGACGCTGAGTCGGCTGAACCGCTGTTGCCCCGGCAAAGACGATACCTTGGTGATTGACTTCCGCAATGATCGCGAGACGGTACGCAATGCTTTCCAAGCGTATTATGCGGTGACGATGCTGGAGGGGGAGGCCGATGTCCAGCATCTGTATTCCTTCAAGTCCGACATCGAGGCTTGCAAGGTGTTCACCCCGGCAGAAGTGGAAGAGGTGGTCTCACTCTTGGCATTGGATGGAGAAGCGGCGTCGGTGCCTTCGTTATTTGCCCGCATCGTTGAGGAACGTTTCAAACCCCAATCGGAGAACGATCAGGATCGGTTCCGAAAATTGGTGAACCGCTACGTGAGGCAATATGGCTTCATGGCCCAGTTGATGGATTTCCTCGACCCGGACCTGGAGAAATTCTACGTCTTTTGCAAGGCGTTTTACAAGTACTTGCCCTATACGCGAGAGGCGTTGCCCATGGAATTGGTGGAATTGGTGAACCTTGATAAATTGCGCGTCCAGCTGTGTAACGAAGGTGCGCTGGAACTGAAAGACGAGGATCACAGACTGCAAGCCTCGCGGCTGGCCGAGCCGCCTGCTCGTCGACCGGAAGACGAACTGACGTTGAAAGAGCTCTTGGATCTCGTCAACGAACCCTATGTTGGGATCTTAGACGAGAACGATGCCATCATCAGGCCGATTGCTGATGAAGTCTACCTAGAGACGACGGTGAGGGAGGCCTTCTACGCCAACAACAGCAATAGAGATTTGGTCGATCTGGTGTATAAACACGTTGATGAAAAAATAGCCGACCAAATTGTAGAATTATACAAATTTGACGAATGGAGGCAAAAGAATCCGGACGCATTCATGAAAGTCATTCGTGCGCTTGTCGACTTGTACATTAAAAGAGTCGATGAAATCCGCGACTTGCCCTACGATGAACAGGCGTTGAAACAAAAGCTTGTCGACGTGTTTCAGCCAGAATTTGCCGAGGTGCTACAAGACATGCATTCTCCACTGGAGAAGATAGTAGACATGATGTTTGTCGTGATCAATACGGAGACAGACAAGAAGTTTGCCGGGCTCCGGGATGTTGTCAAACGGGCATTGAACGAGGTTTACATGGCCCCCAATTTGTCGGCGGTCGATAGGCAGGCCAACTTCATCTATCTAGTCGCCAAATATGAGGCGTTTCTCAAGAAGTTGTATGGAATGTGCTATGGTAAATTGTTACAAGCGCCTCATGGAGCGCCAGCCATGATGAGGGAAACCATTCAGTCGATCAGATGCCTGGCTGTATTGAGAAATCATTCATCGCCCAAGTTCCGGAAATTTGCCGAATACCTGGAGCAAGTTTGTGCCTGGCGGAACAGCGAAGCCCATATGGCACCCCAAATTTCAAAAGACGAGGCGATCAGGGGGACTAACATCGTGGTGGCGATGTACATTTATGCCGTTGGCGGCTCGCTCGACCAACTTTATGCTAGGGCTCAATTGTTGATGGGCAAAAACTAGAATCAAACGATGAATGGTCACGACTCAATCTTGAACGTATCATGCCATGAATGAAGAAGGAATCCCGGATGGGAACGACTTGCGAAAGTTGGTTCATGAAATCGCTGCGGTGACGATGCCTTTCGGGAAGTACGGTCCTGCCCATTATCCGCCTAAAGGTTGTCCACTGATGGATCTGCCGATGGAATATTTGGCGTGGTTCAGCGAACGGGGCTTCCCCAAGGGGAAACTTGGGTACCTGATGAGCCAGTGTTGGCTCCTCCGCAACAGTGGGTTCGACAATCTCTTCGACCCGTGGCGCCAAAAACGAGGCGGCCGTACTCTCCAAATCCACCGACGCAAACCTAAATCCTGGGACTTCGGAGACCAGGCTTAATCCTGTCTCAAGCTAGGAAGGAATTCCCCTACATTTTGGGAATTCGTTCGAAAAATGTGTGTGATTGTACAAAATTCGTACGATTTTTGTGCAAATAATCACAAAAATCATTGGGAAAATGAGTGTGAGGATGGGGAATTACTTGGAATTTGGGGGGATCGGGTTAGGATTGGGATTGTCCACCGACATTGGATCAATTCGGATTATGTATCGATATGCTATCGAAGAGCTTCGGCAGTGGAGGAAGAAGCCTAACAGGAAACCGCTCATCATACGTGGGGCACGTCAAGTAGGGAAAACCTGGTTGATGAAGACCTTTGGTGAGGAGGAATTCAAGCAGACAGCCTACATCAATTTTGATCACAATAAGTCATTGCAGTTATTGTTTTCTGGTGATTTTAATTTGAAGCGCATTATTTCTGGGTTAGAGATTGAGGTTGGGCATCCTATTACTCCGGAAACGTTATTGATTTTCGACGAAGTCCAAGAAGTGCCCCAAGCGTTGACGAGCCTGAAATATTTTTACGAAAATGCCCCTGAGTATACAATTTTGTGTGCGGGCAGTTTGTTGGGGGTAGCTATGCATGCGGGAAGTTCTTTTCCGGTGGGAAAAGTCGAGTTTCTCGATCTTTATCCCTTATCGTATCCGGAATTCCTCCTGGCTATAGGGATGAGTCGGTATGTTGACATTTTACGGGAAGGACAATGGGAGACGGCGGGAGCATTTAAGTTACATTACACGGATGCGCTCAAGAGATACTACTATATTGGCGGAATGCCGGAAGTTGTGCAATCGTATGTCGAAAACCAGAATTTCTTAGAAGTTCGGGCGATTCAGCGGAATATTCTCGAGGCATACGAACAGGATTTTTCTAAACATGCGCCTTCTGGCATTGTACCACGTCTCCGCATGTTGTGGACTAGTATTCCAACGCAGTTGGCCCGAGAACAAAAGAAATTCATGTATGGCCTTGTGAAGAATGGCGCTAGGGCTCGAGATTATGAATTGGCGTTATCTTGGCTGATTGATAGTGGGTTGGTTTACCAAATCCATCGTGCTTCCGTTCCGCGTCTTCCGTTGAAAGCCTATGAAGATACAAAGGCCTTCAAGTTATTCCATGTGGATGTGGGGCTTTTGTCGTGTATGGTTGGGGCGCCTCCTAACATTTTATTGAATGGCAACGATTTGTTCCAAGAATTTAAGGGGGCCTTAACTGAACAATATGTTTGCCAACAACTGAAAACGATTAAAAATCTTCAGACTTATTATTGGACTGCCTCCCAAGGTACGGCGGAGATCGATTTTGTGGTCGACAATGGTCTACAGGTTATACCGATTGAGGTTAAGGCAGAAGTGAACCTTCGGGCCAAAAGCCTCAAGGTGTATCGAGAACAATTCAATCCTCTCTTATCGATACGAACTTCCTTAGCTGATTACCGTTTCGATCCGGGCTTGCTGAACCTTCCTCTATGGGCCTTCCCTTTTTGGGATTTTTTCGCCAATTCAAGCAATTATTGAGGGGACGAGAGGTCGATGCCGAACAGGGACGAAAGTTTGTCTGTTGGCAGGGAAGGGGTAGAAGATGGCAAAGGGAGGGAATCTGCTTTAGGCAATAGGGAATCTGGCGTGATGCCGCGCAGAGTAAATAAGAGTTCGGGTGATTGATCTAACAAGACACCGACACCGTAGAGGAGAGCGGCAGAATGGCGGCAGAGGTCTGCCCAATCGTCGCAGTTACACTGCATCTTCCAGTCCTGAGGTGACGGCAAGATGCCTGATTCTGGTTGGCAGAGGGCCAATAACAATTCTGGGTTGAGGTGGCCGCTGAGCAAGTCGATCCACGATGAGACGTGGCCAAGGCAGAGAATGCGAAGACGATCTAACTGATCGGAGTCAACAGGGAGGATGGAGATGGAAACCTCATAGGAACGTTCGTCACAAACGATCCCCGAGATCTTTCCGGTGGCGATTTGCAAATCGAGAACACACCCACAACGCAACAAGGTGCGGCCAGGCGAGAGACGGAATCCGTAGGTCTCGCTACGGGCGAGATTCTTCATCCAGGCTTGACTCCAGAATTGCCGTGCGAGGGCACGGGGGGCAGGTGGAGGGAGGGGATGTAGCGACCAGCCCTCATCGGTTAGTTGTTGGGTGATAAGCTGAGCTTGTTGTTTGAGCCAAGCATTGCTCCCAGGCCGGAAAGATTCGTTTGTTTGATCGTCCATAAGCGTGTAACAGGACAGGTGGAACCATAGTAACACGTATTTATTTCAATACAAGCATGGCATGAGCATGGATTGACGTTGGATATGGATTGTGGCATGAGAGGTAATCATGTGGCTGGTGCAGTTCATGTTTTTATTTCCTGCCGTTATTATATTTTTGATTTTGATGATGCTAAGGCATACGAAATCGAAAAGGCTTTTGAACCATTATGGTAACCAACCGTTGCCAGGGTTCCCAGGACCAGCTGGATTGGTGATGAGGTTGGATGGCATGGACAGAAAACAACGTAAGATTGTTCACGGACGCCGGTTGGGTAATAAAAAAGATGGAGTTGTCGTTTTGCCGCCTGCATGGGAACAACATATGACGGCGGGCCGCATGGCTTGCGTTGCCCACGCCTGGGCTTGGAGTGTTTTAGCAGAAACAGATCCAGAGGGAGATACCAAACGCATGAAATCAATCAATCAGGCCAAAATCGTCTGCTTTTTCGCCTGTTTGATTGCGTTAGCCATCGTTTTTTTCAGGCATGCAAATCCTTTGACTGTTTTTGCTATAACAGCGTTTCTCTGGGCTTTTTTGGCGTTTGCCGGGCTTCCGACTCAGATTCGCGAGAAGCAGGCTACAGATTTGGCGAAGAAAGGCTTGAAAGAAGCAGGCTTGTGGCCGCAATTGACTGAAGATGCCTATGCTCTCGAGGCGTGTTTGCAGGCCATGTCCTGGAGCCGCGTGGCGGGGTTCCCGAGGATATGGCCCCGGTGACGTGTTTAGTTGTTTTGTCCGGACTCGAGTTCTTCGAATCGCGCCAAAATCCACAGTAGATCAGAGAGGCGATTGATAAAAATGGCGGAGTGTTCGTTACTGAGGTCGCCGTCGATGCGCAGGGTGGCGATGCGTCGTTCTGCCCGGCGGCATACGGCTCGAGCCCAATCGAGGTGGGCGGAACCTGCGAGGCCTTTTTGTCCTGGCCGGGCCCAGCCTTTGAATCGGATGTCGCAATCGTGTTCGTACTGTTTCGAGATTGTCTCGATCCAGGAAACATCGGCCGCGGTGATTCGTGCGTAACCTTTTTCATCGTACTTAGGTAGATCTTCTTCCAGTGTTGCCAATTCGCCCATGAGGCCAACAAGGCGTTTTTGGACATCGTCGATGAGATCTATGGCGGATTGAGAAATTCCGGAATGGCGAACAACGCCCAAAACGGCGTTCAATTCGTCAACTGTACCGTAGGCTTCAATACGGTTGGCATTTTTGGACAGTCGTTTGCCGAACATGAGGTCGGTTTGACCATCGTCTCCTCTTTTGGTAATGATGCTCACGTGCATACGCATACCATGGATTTATGAAGTTGGCACGATTAAATGATCAACCAGAGATTTTTCAGTCGTTACAAGGCGAGGGAGCTAGTATTGGGACGCCTGCTGTTTTTGTTCGCCTTTATGGGTGTAACTTGTCATGCGTATGGTGCGATACGGCCTATGCTTGGGATGGTGCTGTAGCGCCCATCGACATATCGGCGAGAGAGGTTGCTGCCTGGGTACGGCGTTGGGCGACGCGTCGAGTGGTGTTGACTGGGGGCGAACCGTTGTTGCAGCAATCAGAGTTAGTGAGATTGTTGGACCAACTGCCTGGATGGTTTGCAGAGGTTGAGACGAATGGCACTGTGATCCCGAAAGCTGAACTGGCGGGGCGAATTGGCCAGTTTAACGTTTCTCCCAAATTGATGGGATCGGGCAATTGCTGCGCTTTGCGACAGGAGGTCTTGACATGGTATGGAACCGAGGTGCCTGACCGTGCGTGGTTCAAATTTGTTGTCGATACAGAAGACGAGCTCCGAGAAGTGGAATCACTAGCGAAAACCTGTCGGTTAGAACGTTCCCGTATTATATTAATGCCACAGGCCAAGACAATGTTAGAGTTGGAAACCAGGCGTCTTCAGGTTGCCAAGTGGTGTATTCAATCGGGGTTCCGTTTTTCTGATCGGCTTCAAATGACGTTGTGGGGAGAAAAAAAAGGCGTGTAAAGAAAGAGTATTTACGTTACTGGGTGAAAGAGCAGCAGGCAAAGTGCCGTATGCATAAGCACATTGTTTCAGAGTACACAGTATTTAACAACCTGACTACGATATCTATGAGTGATTCCGTTCAATTGTCTCGGCAACACATTGCCTGGGTGGATGTGTTGCGCATTGTCGCTTGTTTCCTGGTGGTTTTGGCTCATTGTTGCGACCCATTTGTGGCTAATTTTGATAAAAATCCCGTGGAGTTTCAAAGCGGGGTTTTGTGGGGGAGTTTTCTGAGACCATGCGTACCGTTATTTGCGATGATTTCGGGGGTGTTATTGTTCCCAATTAGGTCGGATATGGGTACCTTCTATATCAAACGCCTGAAACGTGTTGTGATTCCTCTTATCGTGTGGGCTTTGGCGTTGCCGTTAATGTACTATTTGTATTTTGCTTTTGGGGGACAAACGGTGAATCCCAATATTGACCTAGCCAATTATACTTGGGAGGCGACGTTGAACAAGATGTACACATTTGTGTTCAACTTCAATTACGATACAACACCTCTGTGGTATTTGTATATGTTGATAGGAATTTACCTGTTTATGCCCATTGTGGGAAGCTGGTTGAACAATGCGACGCAGAAGGATATCAAGATATTCCTGGGTATTTGGGTGGTGACGATGTGCGTTCCCTACATTCAGATCCTGGCGCCGTTCCTTGGGTATCATGGTAATTTTGGCAATATGGGATTGTGGGGAATTTGTGATTGGAACCCCTATGGTATGCTCTTCTATTTCTCGGGATTTATGGGATATATGGTGTTGGCATACTATTTGCAGAAATATCCCTTGTCTTGGAGCCTGGGTAAAACCCTTGGTTTTGCTGTTCCTATGTTTTTGGTGGGATATGCCATTACTTCGATAGGCTTTTTTGAAATGCAGAAACATTTTCCTGGGGACTATTCCAAATTGGAGATCGTCTGGTATTTTTCGGGCATAAATGTCTTCTTGATGACGTTTGCTGTGTACCTTGTCATGCAAAGGATTCGAGTGAATCCCAGCCCTCTGTTGATGAAGATGGCGTCGCTTACCTTTGGGATTTACCTCTGCCACTTTGTCTTGGTCCAATGTGCCTACGACATCGTTTATCCGCTCTTGGAACCCGTGATCCCACCTTATCTTATTATTCCTTCAGTGGCGGTTGTGGCTTTCTTTTTCTCTTTCATCTTGGTGTGGCTGTTGAGTCTTACGCCGATAACGCGTCGGGCTATTATGTAATGATAGCGGTTTAGAAAGATCATTAATTGTTCGATCTCTCTCGTACCTTTTATAACGAGAGAGATCTTTTTTTGTCTAAGGGATCTAAATAAAAAACCTGTTCTCCGAGTGATAAGTCAGAGAACAGGTGAAAAAGATGGAGGCCTAAATTGAGAAATGCTGGAGCCTAGGAATGGGGAGATTATTCGTCTTCTCCCTCAAGTTGAGTCCCTAGCTCTTCTAGCATTTGTTGAATTTCTTGTTGTTTTTCTTGGATTTCTTCTTCAGTCAACTTGCGGAAGGTGTCTTGGTCAGGAGAATCCATCTCCTCTTGCAGGACGACATCGTTGAGGGCGCAATCGCATGCAGCCATGTGGACGAGGCAATGATAGACGGATTCGACGTCGTTTTCTCCTACACGTGCGGCAATTTCGGCAGCGGTCTCCGGAGTGATTTGAACGGCGCTACGAACTTTGTTCAAAAGCTTGAGGAAAGACGAAGCTGCTTTTTTGCCAGCTTCGACACCCGGCTGATGATAGGCATTGATGTGAACCAACGAGGCGTAGAAGGTTACAGCACGTTCAAACAAAGCAATTAACATGCCCAACGTGAGGTCGCTTACATCGCTGATCGAAATCGTGATGGATTCACGACCTGAGTCGGTCAAGGCCTGGCGAGTGCCTCGCAAGAAACCTTGGAGGTAGTCGCTGACTTTCGTCCCAGGATCGACTTCGATATCTAATTCTGGGTAGTTAATGTCGCGCACTTCGATGAAAGTGACGAAAAAATTGGCGAGGCCGTCTCGCAATTGTTGGACGTAGGCGTGTTGGTCAGTCGATCCCTTGTTCCCATAGACAGTTAGTCCTTGATGGACAGTATTGCCGTCGAGGTCTTCTTTTTTGCCAAGAGACTCCATGACCAACTGTTGCAGGTATTTGGAGAAGAGGACAAGGGAATCCTTGTAGGGCAAAACAACCATGTCTTTTTTCCCTTGACCATCTGTGGCTTTGTACCAGGCTAACGCCAGTTTCATGGCGGCGTTTTTACTGACGTCGTGAAGGCGGGTATATTCATCCATGGCAGCAGCGCCTTCAAGGAAAGCTTCAATATCGATACCTTGAAGAGCAGCTGGAAGTAAGCCAACGACAGAAGTGACAGAGGTTCGGCCGCCGACCCAATCTTCCATGGGGAAGCGACGAAGCCAACCTTCTTGTTCGGCAACTTTATCGAGATGAGAGCCCTTACCCGTGATGGCTACTGCTTGTTTGGCAAAATTCAGGTTATTTTCCTTGAATACGTTTTGTACGACAAGCATGCCGTTGCGGGTTTCTGGTGTACCGCCTGATTTAGAAATGACAACAACGAGCGTTTGTGCAAGTTCCAATTGAACTAGAGTTCGCCTCATGCCGTCCGGATCTGTGTTGTCGAGGAAAACCATGTTTAAGCCTACCCCTTCATCCCGAAGAGCGTCAGCAACTAATTCAGGGCCCAAGGCGGAACCTCCAATGCCAATTACGAGAGCAGTGGTGAAAGTATCGGTATCTGGAGGTGTAATTTCTCCATCGAGTACCATCGCGGCAAAGTCGATGATATCAGTTTTAACAGATTCGATTTGTTCCTTTAATTCTTCAGTCGGGGCCAAATCGGAATTGCGAAGCCAGTAATGACCAACCATGCGGTTTTCGTCTGGGTTGGCAATAGCGCCCGCTTCCAATGCGTCCATCTCTTGGAAGGCACGGGCGATTTTATCGCTCATTGAGTCCAAAAAACTGGGTGTTAGGGGAAGTCTGGAAAAATCAGCAGAGAATCCCAGATCGCTATAGCGGGTGAGTTGTTCGGAATATGTTTTCATAAGATCGTGTTAGCTTAGAATGAAATTGTTAAACTACAAGGGAAACCGGTGTGTTGACAATGCGTAAAAAAGTTATTTGGCCAACGAGCGAAGCGCTGAAGCTGCTTGTAGATCGCCTTTTTTAGCAGCAGCTGAAAGCCATTTTTCTGCTTTTTTCATATCTTTGGGAAGTCCATACCCATTTTTGAACATCGTGCCAACATTAAATTGTTCGGCAATGCAACCTTCAGCGGCTGCACGTTGGCATGTAGACAAAATGGCTTGAGCGTCTTCCGGAAAAATATCCAATGTTTTCATAGCTTGATCGTATTTTTTATCAATGAGAACTGTCGCGAGGGCAAATCCTTTTTCCGCGGCAATTCTGTAACACTTTTGGGATTTTTCTTCGTCTTTGGGAATTCCTTTGCCGCCTTCGTAGAGTACGCCCATGGCCCAATAAGCGCGAGACGAGCCCAAAGCGGCTGCTTTTTCGAAAAACGACAAAGCAACCTTGCCATTGCGGATTGCCAATGCAGACATCCCTTGGGCGTTGTACTTGTCAGCGGTCTTAAGGTCGAGAAATTCGGGAACTTTGTCCCAGTCTTTCACCATTTCCATCACGGTACGTCCTGGCTTGATTTTACCACGAACGAATGCCGTAGCTACGTAGCATTTGTTATCATGATCACGGAGAATTCCCGTGAGGATAGAAGATTGCCCAGAATCGACATGCCAAGTGTGCAAATAAGCAATGCGGCCAGGCTTCAGGCGAGATGGATCAGGCCAGGCTGGGCACTCGAGCGGCAATCCGTAACGATCCGAAATGGTCATGTACAGATTCTTGTATCGGGCTCTAAAGCGAGTTTTGTAGAAGTTGGGTTCAAAACCTGTTTTAGAAATAAAGGCAATAGACGACAACTGATCGTTTGAATTGAAACGGAACATGAGCTCGCAGGGATCGCCGAAGAAAGTTTTGCGCGTGACAAATCGATCGTTTTCCGAGGTAGATCCCATGACGGTCATTTCCCCCGGAGGTTCAAATGCTGGATTAGAACGCAAGACGGCATCGAGTTCCGAACGAGTCATATCGAACGAAAGCGGGCCCCAGATTTTACCCAATGAGGGAAACGCTGTGAGAAATGCTATCCCCAATATCAAAAGGACAGTATGGCTCATGATGGTGTAACGTGGTTGCATAGAGAATACGTGTTGCGATTTAGTGTTGAAGGTCGATAAAAAGTGTCTTGAGATAAGCTTCTCCAGGAAAATCAAAGGGCATAGGATAACTGACGATGGAAGCTGCGGGCAGCTGAGAATGAATGGCATGCTTGAAGGAAGCGAGACTCAACCGACGGCAATTCGTAGAACACAAAAGCCACCCCCCAGGCGCTAAACAGGCTGCAGCCAAAGCGACCAATCGCCCAAAATCCTCTTCGACACGGAAAATATTGCCGCGACCATCGCGAGAAAAAGTTGGCGGATCGAGAATGATCCCGTCGAAGACCCTTCCTTGCCGCTTGAAACGTTCTAACCAATGGAATGTGTCGCCTTTGCAAAAGAAATGTTCTTGTGGGTCTAGCCCGTTAATCCTGAAATTTTCTTTAGCCCATTCAAGATAAGGAGACGAAAGATCTAGTGTTGTTGTGGTAGCGCCTCCCAAAGCGGCATATACCGAGAAAACCCCAGTGTATGCAAACGTATTGAGTACTCGCATGCCTCGCTGGCATAGATCTCGGACTCGTTGGCGGTTGTCTCGTTGATCTAAGAATATTCCCTGCGAATAGCCAGAGGACATATCGAGCATGACTCGGACACCTTGTTCCATTGCCTCAAATCGTTGGGGGGCAAACCGAGCTGACTCCGTAAGCGGTTCTGGTGGCAACTTGTCTTGAGCAAGTTTTTTGTGATAAATCAATGGCGACACTTCCAGCATTTGTTGAACGAGATGTTGCGGCACCTGAGTCTCGCGAGTAGATAGTAAAAATCTCTCGCCAAAACAATCGACAAAAACATCCGGGTATCCATCGGCTTTGCTGTCAATGACTCGGAAAATCTTGGTGTCTTGGGGCAATCTGGCTGAACGCTGGGATAGAATTGCCTGGTACTGAGTCGGCACACATTGACAATAGTCGGGATTGGCGTTCCTGCAAGGCATTTTTTAGCCAATAATGAACAATAACCCTCTACTTACACAGATCACTCTTGTCCTAAAACTCGCTTGTGAGTATAATTCTCCCTCACGTTGGCCCCGTAGTTCAATGGATAGAACGACCCTCTCCTAAAGGGTAGATATGAGTTCGATTCTCGTCGGGGCCGCCATGCATGGACATAGACTCAGCGGCGCGGGAAATGTAGTTCGCATAAATTGAAATCTGCGGCAGTGTGGGATAAATTGTTTTGACAGACAAACTTTATGAGACAATTTTCCTTATATGAGTTGCGCATTTGTCCCGAGAAAAATAGGAGTTATCTGCGTAATAGGGGTATGGGTTGCACATGGTGAAGAGGGCGCCGTACATGAGATGCCGGAGGTTGTTGTTGAGGAAACTGCGGTTTCTTCTTATGTGCCACAGACGGTGGTGGGAGCAACGGGAACGGCTCTGCCGACAAGCCTATCCCCCCAAACGGTTAACGTTTTGACCAAGGATCTTATCGAGGCGGTACAGGCTGATAATTTAGATGAAGTCATGGTTTACGATACGTCGGTATCGACAGGCGGAGCGTCGTTATATTCTCGCACGTCGGGGAAATATTCTATCCGCGGTTATTCTGGTAGCGACGTATCGTTGCAAGGGTTGCCATTGGCGGACGGTATGGGGATGATGCTTGATGCGGCGTTGATCGATCAAGTGGAAGTGGTGCGCGGACCTATTGGTTCTTTGCAGGGTGGACAGACTTCGACGCTTGGCCCTTATGGAGCTGGAGGGGCAATTTTGTTGAAATTGAAACAACCGACGTTGGAAGATTTGACAGAAACGAGTTTGGGCGTACGCTTGACAGAAAGTGGCGGGCAAAGATATCGTCTGACTCTTGATCACAATACGGTTGCTTGGGGTGAGGAAGGTTCCTTCGATTTTGGCTCTCGGACTATTGTAACTGGGGAATATGATCGTCCGTTCTGGCTAAACGGCCACTCCAAAGGGGGGCAGTGTTATACAATTGCTCCGTCTTTTATGTGGCGAGATTCTAAGAGCCGAATTGCTCTGAATATGGCTTTCCAATACCAGGACGCACCATCTTATCAAGGGGTACCGGTTTTAGGAGGACAATTTGTGGGGCCGTATGGGATTTGGCTTGGCAGCCCCAATTCTAGGAATGAATACAAAGGAGCATTAATCCAACTGAATGGAGAATGGGAACTTGATTCAACGTGGACGGTGCGGGCAGGAGCAGGGACTTCTTTCAGCGATGTCGATTATAATCTCTGGGCGTTGTCTTCTGGAGCGCCCAGCCGAACGATTTCTACGTTGGATTACTACAATTCGATTATTGCGACCGGGAAGGGATACTATGAGTATGCTTGGGCAGATACAGTGTCTGTCAATTGGAATGCCTATGGGCAAGCTTTAGCAAAGGTCAAGACAGGGAGCGTTGATCATGAAGTCCTCATAGGTCTTGATTATACGGCCAGGCACAAGCGAGGGCATAGCTCGTTTGCTACGACTGATCAATTATTCGACATTTGGACACCGGAAGCCCCGTGGGCGACTGAACGCGATTATGGTATAGATACCAAGCAATCGCAGACTGTTCATCGTACGGGGGTGACTCTTCAGGAGTTGGCTTCATGGGAACAATGGAAATTCCTTGCAGGTTTTCGGATGGATGGACATTTCAGTGCCGAGGGCAATGCCGCGTTTTCGGTGAGTCCGCGCGTTGGGTTCTCGCGTTCTTTTGAAGACCGCGTTGTTGTATTTGGAAATTTTTCGCGGACAGAATCGCCTAATTTTAATTATCTGGATGCTAATGACGAGGAGATGACTTCCAGTTGGAATGCTAATCAGGTCGAGGGGGGTGTGCGCGTTAACCCTTGGGGATCGCTCTGGTTGAGCGCTTCTGCCTTTATGATCGAGCAAAATCATTCTCCAGAACTTTTGCCCAACGACAGAACGCATTACTATGATAATGGAAAAAGTCGTTCCAAAGGCATCGAATTGACGTTGAATGGCAACATTACGCCAGCCTGGAGCTCCTATTTGTCGTATACATTCCTCGAGTATAAAGACATTGATGCCGGGCAGAGTTTCGATCGTTATCCTCCGCATGCGTTGGCGTTGTGGCAACAATATAAAATTCAGGGAGGCTGGCTCTCTGGAACGAAACTAGGGGTCGGGTATCGCTTCCGAGCTTCGAGTCTGGCAACAATTCGCGGCAATAAGATTGCAGATAACTACACGATTCCTTCTTACCATGTTTTTGATTGTGCCGTGGAAGTCCCGTTGTCTGCGAATGATTATATCCCCGAATCTAGCATCCGATTCGCGGTGTACAATATTTTTAACGAACGCTATGTAGCTTCGTCTAGACATGCTGTGCAGTGCTTTGCCGGAGAGCCAAGAACGTTTGAAATTTGTTGGAAATCAAAATTTTAGATGATGAATACAGAGCCAGTGATTAAGCTCGAACACGTGTGTAAGTCTTTCCCGTCTGGGGAGGCGCGGGTTGAGGTCTTACACGATGTGAATCTAACAATAAATACGGGCGAATTTGTTTCTGTTATGGGGGCAAGTGGGTCAGGCAAGACGACTTTACTCAATTTGATGGGAGGTTTGCTCCAAGCGGATTCGGGGGAAGTACAAGTTGCAGGCAAAAAACTCATGACGCTCAACGATCATGATTTGACGTTATTTCGGCGGCGTGAGTTGGGGTTTGTTTTCCAAATGTTTAATTTGATACCAGGTTTGACGGTGGAGGAGAATTTGTTGTTGCCGAGCCTTGCAGCGGGCGGAGGTTGGGGGGCTGAAGAACGACGAGCTTGCGCCGAAATGTTGGAACGAGTAGGGCTACAGGGAAAAGGTAGGCGTTTCCCTCGTTCTTTGAGCGGGGGAGAACAACAGAGAGCCACTATAGCTCGTGCCCTGATGCATCATCCTCGGTTGGTACTAGCAGATGAACCAACGGGCAATTTGGATTCTGAGACAACCCAGGAGATAGGCGAGTTGTTTCGTTCGCTTCACAGGGATTTGGGGGTGTCTCTTGTTCTGGTGACACACGAACCGAGTGTAGCGTTGTGGGGGAAACGCCTGGTTTTGTTGCGAGATGGCTGCGTGGCCGCGGAAACAAGCACAGAGAAGTTGGGGTCGCCAGCAGAGGTCTCTTCATTCTGTCAGTCAGTCTTTCAACGAGAAAAACCATGAAATTCCTCGTTCTTCTGCTCAAGGCCGAATGGCTCGAACGTCCTGGGCGTTTCCTGACAGGGATTGGCGCAATGCTTGTGTCGGTCTGTCTCGTCGTTTGGTTAATTGGCAGTTACGATCATATGCTCAAAGGGTTCGACGAAGAAGCCGATTCCTACATGGGGGTCTATCAACTCTGCATTGGTAAAAATCAATCTAAGCGGGGTCATACCAAAAAGAGTGTCGATGGAATGGGCCTTGGGTTCGGATTTCTTGGAACGGGAACTGGTTCCCGAGACAAGGCCCCATCGGAGGGGCAACAGCCCCGAATCGGCAGAGAATCCGGAGATGACTCAGGAAAACCCAAGAGAATAACTAGATCGCAATCTGTATCCTTATTGCCTTTAGTTGAGGAACTTCAACAAGACCCTGCTGTGGAGACTCTCCACATGGCTGCGCGTGCCCGGTTGCCCATTGGGAAAAAAGATGCGCCTGACGGACAAACTCTTGACGATTTGATTCGCAAACAGATGGGAACCCCCTCGCCTTACCCCGTCTTGATGGGGTGTGATGCCTCGTGGTGCCCGTATGAACTAAAGGAAGGGCATTGGCCTGATATGGCAGAGTCGACATTGATGGAAGGTGTTCTTGGCAGCGGAAGCGCTGAGGCTTTTCGCATTCATGTCGGAGATGAAGTAGTCATTCGATCGGGAATTAAGGTATGGACTGTGCGCATTGTTGGGATTATTGAGCAATCACACAAAAGCGCGGGCGTGGGCACTGTCTCAGCTGGCCCGCCATTGGCTTCGCTGATTGTGCCAAGGCAAGTGTTTGCCCAAATTACAGAGCAAGATTTTCAACCAGATCTTTTGTTTTTGAAATTAGGAGAGTCTCTAGAACTCTCGACTTTTGTTCAACGCTGGCAGAGTCGTTTAGACCGTTTTGGCGCTGTTTTTGCCGATACTGCCTCTGTTAAAGCGGCTATGACAAATAATCGCGCGGCTGAGGCTAAAAAAACGAGCGCGTATTCTGCGACCGGGCTTGTGTTAGCTTCTTGCATTTTTATTATTTTTACGACATTGAGCATGGGTGCTCGCGAACGTGCCCGCAGGTTGTCATTGCTGCGTGTTTTGGGGGTGAGTAGGCGCCAGATTGTTGCTTTTGTGCTTGGAGAAAGCCTCGTCCTCAGTTTGCCTGCGATGATTGGGGGCATTGTTGCAGGATGGGCCTTGCTAGCTGTGTTTAATCCGCACCCTGATATTTCATCATTCCCATCGCTGACAGCTGTGGGAATGGCTGTGGTTTGTGCTCTTGCTGGCAGCGTGATTGCGGCCATTGTCCCTTCTTGGCGTGCGTCTTGCGTATCGCCTCTTGAAGTTCGCAATACTTCGTGGGAGGAAGGGATCCGGCCCAGACGCAGCTTTCTTGTGATTCTTGTCGTAATAGGCTTGGTTGCTTGGTGCGTTCAACCACTTGCTTTACTCATTCCAGGCTTGAGTGAAGGTGTTGTACGGAACCTTTTTGTCTTGGTGGGATATCCGTGCCTGATTCTTGGAACGTTGTGTTTGGCTCCTGCTTTTGTCTTGCTGGCGGAACGTTGGTTGTCTCCACTTGTTGGACGCTGTCTGGGGGTACCTGGTGCGTTTTTTCGTTTACAATTATCCAGTAACCTGGCGCAGAGCTCAGGTACGATCATTTCGATGACGGTAGGATTGGGGTTGTTTATGGCCATTCAAATGTGGGGGTATTCGATGCTGGTGCCTTTTACGCCGGATACTAGCATGCCTAAAGTCTTGATTTCAGTTTTTCATACTGATTTTTCTCTTGACGAATCTCATGAAGTCTTACAGCAGCTGAATTTAGATCCTACGCGCATCTTCCCAATTTACGTAGAGGAACCTGCGATTGCCGATGCTCAACTTCGTTCCCCCCAATTTGAGAAGGTAAACCGTAGGACTATTGTTGCTGCCGGTATCCCCGTCAATCGCATGATGGAGGGCGAAAATCCTTCTGTCTCGTTTCGTTTCCTCCAGGGGGATCGACGAATTGCCCTTGAACAATTGAAACGAGAACGGGCCTTGTTAATCCCGGAAACCTTGGCGATGACGGCACACCTTGGCGTGGGTGATCGTCTGATGCTTGCCAATCCTTCTCATCCGGGCGAAATCCAAGCTTGGAAGATTGCAGGGGTTGTCTCGATACCTGGGTGGCATTGGTTGACGAAGACGAGCGGGTTGCGTGTACGTACGGGAAGTTTCATTGCAGCATTTGTCCTGGCCGATGAACAACAGTTGCGCAAAGCCTTCAATCTCGAACGTGTTCGCTTTTTTTGGGGCAACCTGCCAGATGGCGTAGAAGAACAAGCTCTCCAGTCGTCGTTTGAGTCTTTGTTGGCGCGACGTACATGGGATTCCAATGGTTCTGGGCAATCGGCAATGGTGCGTCCGATGGTTAAAGTGATGACTCGAGATAGTTTGTCTGCTAGGGTGGGAAAACGGGCTGATGATGTGTTGGAGGCGATGTGCCGTCTGCCTCTTGTTGCTCTGATTATTGCTGTGCTTGCTGTCATGAATACTGTGATGGCGTCGGTCAATTCCAGGAAATACGCCATTGGTGTAATGCGTGCCTCCGGAGCAACGAGAGGGATGATTGTTCGCATGGTGCTAGGCGAGAGTTTATTGTTGGGTCTGGGGGCTGTCCTGTTAAGTATAGCTCTGGGGGTGTTGGTCTCGTGGGGTGCATTGGAAATTCAACGTTTTGGTTTTATCTTCGGCTCCATTGTCCCTCCTTTGCATGTTCCGTGGTTGCATATAATTGGAGGGGCTGCCTTTGCTTTAATTTTATGTACGTTGGCTGGTGCTTGTGTTACTAATCGCATTGTGAAACAAGGTGTCGATGACCTCTTGCGTGATCGTCCAGAGTGATCGCGCAAAAAAAGAAAAATCTCCTGTCTGTAGACCTGGACAGAGTGAAGAGATAGGAATTGGAAAATGCCAAATACTGTGATACTGTATGAAATAAGTCTGAGGAAAAACGTATGGGTATCATTGCTGAAGAGAGCATCAAACGTGTTTTGGCCGCAACGGACATCGTAGAGTTGATTAATTCTTATGTGCCGCTCAAAAGAAGCGGCGCAAGTTGGAAGGGGGTTTGCCCATTCCATCCAGATACGCATCCTTCGATGACAGTGAGCCCAGCTCGCCAGAGCTTTATGTGTTTTGCTTGCCAAACTGGTGGAGATGCGTTGACTTTCGTCATGCAGTACGAAAATATTCCTTTTGTAGAGGCGGTTAAGAAGCTGGCCGATCGGGCTGGCATCCCCCTTGTCATCGAACGCAATAATCCCCAGGAAGAATACCTTGCTCGCCATCGCCGAGATCTTGTTGCCGTTAACAAAATGGCAGCGGAATATTTTCATATGCTATTGATGAAGTCTCGAGAAGCTGATCACGCCCGTGCTTATCTCAATTCGAGGGGATTGGGGCGCGATATAGCCCGGAGATGGAAAATTGGTTGGGCCCCTGCTCAGGCTAAAAACGTGTTCGACTGGGCCAATGAAGCAAAAATTCCTCCTAAATTCCTTGAAGAGATTGGGTTGTTGGCGAGAGGGGAAGACGGGAAAGTCTATTGCCGATTCCGCGATCGTCTCATGTTTCCTGTCTGCAATGAACGCGGCGAATGTGTTGCATTCTCTGGCCGAATTCTGGGGCCAGTTGCCAATACGGGTAAATACATCAATACTCCAGAAACGCTCCTCTTTCGCAAACGAGAAGTGCTTTTTGGCCTTGATCGCGCCCGGATGTCGTTTCATAAAATGGGGAAAGTTGTCCTTTGCGAAGGCCAACTCGACGTTATTTCGTGCCACGAGGCGGGCCAAACTTGCGTCGTCGCCCCTTTGGGTACTGCGCTTACTGCTGACCATGCTCGCTTGCTTACCCGTTACAAAACGAAAAAAGTGATTTTGTGCTTTGATGCCGATCGGGCTGGTATGTCAGCTGCCGACAAGGCTTTTCGTCTGTTGGCGGCGGAGGGGTTTGATATCTATTTGGCAGAATTGCCCGAGGGTGAAGATCCTGATTCGTTCATACGTAACAAGGGAGGAGAAGTATTCGGCCGTTATTTGGACGAAGCTAAATCTTTCTTTGAGGCTCGTATCAACCGAGCTCGAAAGCTAGGCCAGCTGGAATCTACAACTGGTCGTGCCGAAGTGTCTCGTCTCATGGTTGATTTGCTCGCCTACATTAAAGACCCTATTGCGAGGGAATTAGCCTCAGCGGATGTCGCAACTCGGTTGAGAATGGGGCTTGATACGACTCAACAGGAGGTCTCGAAAGCTGTCCAACAAGTTAAACGCGAATCCCGAACCGCTGAAAAATATCAAGAATCTGTGGCTCAACCTGCGGTTCCCATTCGGGCGCTTCCTCTCGAAGTTGATCGGTCGATTGTCATCCTTTGCGAAATGGCGTTAGCTGATGCTGAAATCCAGCAATTGCTCGTCGATCGATTCGAAGACCTCGTCGATCCGATGAAGTGGATCCCTGGGGGAGCCCTTCTCCGCAAAATCCTCCAAAAAACACCAATACCGCAAAATCAACAGTCCTTACAGGAATTTTTCGACACACTTACCCCAGAAGAACAAGAAGCTTTACGCCGTATGAACATTACTGCTCTACCTCTCAAAAATCTCCCAGAAGCGGTTGAAGAGGCTTGTGGTGCCGCATGTCGAATTGCTATCGAAAAACAACAAGATGCTATTCTTGCTGAATTGCGTGACGATTCTCTTTCCCCAGAAAAAAAACTGGAACTTCTCCAGCAAAGCGTAGATCTTCACCAAAGGCTTATTGCTATAACCCCCAAATGACGGGACTTCGACGTTTGAATATAATCATGGGATCGGTATCAATTCCTCAATTTTTTGACGAATGACAGACTGAATATACAAGGCTAGAGTCCGGTATGTTTCCCTTTAATAAAAAGAAAGAAAAATTTTATCACTTTTTGATGATTTTTCGTAATATATTGATTATCAATATTATATTACAAAAGTTGAATTAGATTTCTTTAGGGCAAGTGTCATACATGTGAAAGATTGTTGACTTTTAGGAGTACAAATGTATGATTTTCGCTTGCAAGATCCTGAGGTGGGTCTTGTATAATGGTATTATAGTGCCTAAAATCAATCATATGTTAGAAACTGGTGATTTTTCTTCTTCTGAAAACCCTGATCAAGGGGCGATGGAAAACCATGCCTCTGTAACGAAGCAAACTGTGCAAAACCAGTCCGAAAAAGCTGAGACCAAAACAAAGAAAAAGCGTACTGCAGCAAAGAGTGCTCAGACAGCAGCGCCTAAGGCGGAACAAGAAGTGTCTCGGGGAACCTCGGTAGCTAAAACCTCAAAGACGGTGAACAAATCGGCCTCACCTAAATCGACGAAGACTGCGACGAAAGCGATAGCTACCAAGGAAGATTCGGGAAAGAGCAAAACTTCCAACAAGACAGTTAAGGCTAAAACATCTGCTAAGAAAACGATTGTGAACAAATCGGTTCCTAAAGATGTTGTGCCCGATGAAAAAGAAACGGGGGCAACTAAGAAGATACGTGAACAATTGGCGGAGGAAGGAGAATTCCGCCAGATGAATCGCAAGAGCGACAGCTTGGTGGATTCTCCTGAAATTCAGGAAAAGATCCGCGATATGATCAAGTTGGCGAAAGAACAGGGCTATTTAACCTACGATGACATCAACGAGTCGTTGGGCAATGATATTGTCGATCCTCAAGATTACGACACCATCATGGAACGCTTGCGCAGCATGGCGTTTGATATCATTGATGCTTCTGATGTAGATAGTTATGCCGATCGACGTTCTCGAGACAATGAAGAGGAAGACGAGGATGAGAAGCTGGAAGCCAAGATGGATATCTTGGATGATCCGGTCCGGATGTACTTGAAACAGATGGGACAGGTTCCTTTGCTGAGTCGCGAAGAAGAAGTGGCTATTTCTCAAAAGATCGAAAAAGCTGAAAAAAAGGTTCAGGAGTATATTCACAAATTCGGGTTTATTGTGAATTCGTATTTGCAGGTAGCTAGCGAATTAGACGGCAAGGAGGAACGCTTTGATCGAGTCATTCTCGATAAAAAGATTGATTCTCGACAGCAGTACATGAATGGGTTGGCTCGTGTGCGGCTGCACATTCAGCAGGTGCATGATGATGTTAGTGCTGTATACAAGAAGCTTTATAGAGCGAAAAAGACAGGCAAAGACACTAAAAGGTATGAAAACGAATTCCATCGTGAACATAGTGCTCTGATGAAGCAGTATGGTCGTCTCTACTTCAAACACAAGATTATCGAAGAATTTGCTTCGGTGATTCGAGAGGCCAAGAAGATTGTTGAACGTCATATGCGGGATCTGAAGTCGCCTAATTTGACAGAACGGAGTCGTAAAGAGACTGAAGACAAATTGGAACAGTGCGAACTCAAGATGTGGATGACTCGAGACGAAATGCTTGAAACTTGTAAAGCGTTGGAATCATATCTACGCGATGCTCGCAAGGCGAAAGACGAAATGGTTGTTGCCAACCTGCGCTTGGTCATTTCCATTGCCAAAAAGTACACGAATAGGGGGCTTTCTTTCCTAGATTTGATTCAAGAAGGAAATATGGGCTTGATGAAAGCGGTGGAAAAGTTTGAGTATCGCCGGGGGTATAAATTTTCTACGTATGCGACCTGGTGGATTCGCCAAGCAATTACGCGGTCGATAGCAGACCAGGCGCGTACAATTCGTATCCCGGTCCACATGATTGAGACAATCAACAAGTTGATGCGTGTGCAAAAGCAGCTTGTACAGGAATTTGGACGCGAACCCACTCCTGAGGAAATTGCTGAAGAAATCAATTTGCCTGTGGATCGAGTGCGATCCGTATTGAAGATGGCTCAGCAGCCTATTTCTTTGCAAGCGCCCGTGGGGGATTCTGACGATACGTCGTTTGGCGATTTCATTGAAGATAAAGCGGCAGAAAACCCGATGGAAGAAGCCTCGTTTTCGTTCTTAAAAGAGAAGATCAAGGATGTCTTGGATACTCTTTCGGGGCGTGAGCGGGATGTGATTGAACAACGATTCGGCTTGAAGGACGGTAGCCCACGAACTTTGGAAGAAGTCGGGAAACAGTTCAACGTCACAAGAGAACGTATCAGACAGATTGAAGCAAAAGCGCTGCGGAAGTTGCGCCATCCCACTCGTCTGAACAAAATCAAAGGGTTCTTGGAAATGACAGGGGCCTGATAGTGTCTGCTGCCCTAAGATTAGATCAGTTATGAATTTCAATTTGGCAGCATTGAAACGATCGTTTCAGTCCCTCAGGCAAAAGTTTTGCTTTTGTCTGGGGGGCTTGGTTCTTATGGTCGTTTTTCTGACTTCATTGTCTGGGTGTTCGTCTGTCCCGAAGCAGCCTAAACTCAACCAACCTGAATTAGTAACGATGCCCGTTGGTTTTGTTTACCTCGACGAGGTAGCGCCTGAGGTGCTAGTAGATTTGAAATATGCCGGGTATGACAATTTCATTGGTCGGCCGTTGGATGGCTACCGGGGAAAACGCGCTATTCTTCGGGTGCAGGCGGCAGAGGCGTTACGGCTCGTATCTGATGACCTGATGGGGCAAGGGTATCGTCTGGTGATCTATGATGCCTATCGGCCACATACAGCCATGATCGACATTAATGCATGGGCACGCGATCGGGCGGATCAGAAAATGAAGGCGCGTTTTTATCCGAGAATCGACAAGGATCGCATCTTTGAAGATAAGTATCTCCGTGATTATTCGGAACATTCCCGTGGAGTAGCAGTGGACATTTCACTTGTAGACCGATCTAGCGGCAAACCTGTAGACATGGGAGGGCACCATGACTTATTGGATCCCTCGTCGGCTACAGCGTACCCCAATTTAACACATCGACAAAAGAAACATAGGCAATTGCTCAAAGAGACGATGGAACGGCATGGATTCGTTAATTATTCTCTGGAGTGGTGGCATTATCGGCTTTCGCCAGAGCCTGATACGACGGCTTATTATTATTTTCCTGTTTGGGATGGAATGAAGTCCCAAACCCTGCATTAATAGCATCAATACCATACTTGAGCTGTTCTATCTACCGGGAGAGCAGTTCGCATCACCAATAAATTATGAATACATTTTTTAGAGGAAAGATACTTATTCGTTGGTTGTGCTTGTTGTCTGCTTTGTTAAGTTTTCTGTTGGCGATGCCGATACAGACGGCAGAGGCGGCTGGTGGAGGACATGTGGCTCAACCTGTATACCACGATGAAACTGGCAAAGCGCAATATAGTCATTTTCCTGTGCCATTAAGTGTTTATGAACAGGAAGAGAAAGAGGCAGGCATTACGGGAGTATGGGATAAATTGGTTTTCCGAGTGCAGAAAGACCCTTTCAATTTGGCGGTGACATTGGTGTTTTTGGGGGCGATTATTCATACTTTTTTGGCTGGAAAATTTGAACGGATATCCCACCATTTAGCCTTGAAACACAAGGCTAAACTTCAAAAATCCGGGTATAGGATTATGCACCCGGAGGAACGACGCCCCATCTCATTTTTATCGGCCGTTTTCCATTTTTTGGGAGAAGTAGAAGCCGTATTTGGGATATGGATCATTCCTTTCCTCTTTGTGTGCAATCGGTATTACAGTTTTGAGGATTTCAAGCTTTACTTGAATTATGATTGTTCATTTACTGAACCTTTGTTCGTGATGGTGGTGATGATCATTGCCTCGTCGCGACCAGTTTTTAAACTGGCAGAGTCAGTACTGCATTTGGGGGCTCGGCTGGGGCAATCGACCCCTAGCTCTTGGTGGTTGTCGGTGATGTGTTTGTCTCCTTTATTGGGGTCGTTGATTACCGAACCTGCGGCAATGACGATTGGCGCTTTGTTGCTGGCTAAGAAATTCTACAACTTAAAGCCAAGTAAACCGTTGATGTATGCGACTTTGGGATTGCTGTTTGTCAATATATCAGTGGGGGGAACGTTCTCGTCATTTGCGGCTCCGCCCGTAGTCATGGTGGCTGAAAAATGGGGGTGGGATACGATGCACATGATTGGCCACTTTGGCTGGAAGGCCCTGGTCGCTATTTTAATTTCCAACTTTGTCTATTTTGTGATTTTCCGCAAAGAATTCAGACGTCTCAACGAATTAAATGCAGCGACGATATCGAATTTTGGCGATGCAGTGCCGTTAGCTTGGGAGGATCGCAAGGATAGCATTCCTATTTGGGTGACGATTGCCCACGTTTTCTTTTTGGGATGGACGGTGTATTTCTCTCATGTGCCAGCCTTGTTTATCGGAGGCTTTTTGTTTTACATGGGCTTTACTCTGACAACGCCGCAGTTCCAGAATAACATGACAATTAAGGTACCAATGATGGTGGCTTTCTTCTTAGCTGGATTAGTGATTTTGGGCGGAGTGCAGGCTTGGTGGTTGCAGCCTGTGTTGGTGGGATTGAATGCTGATTTTGTGATGGTTGGCGCAACGATTCTGACTGCTTTTAACGACAATGCGGCTGTGACTTTCTTAGCCTCGACGGTTCCAGACTTGAGCGATAGTGTTCGCTATGCTGTTGTTGCAGGCGCGGTGACAGGGGGTGGTTTGACGGTGATAGCCAATGCTCCCAACCCGGCAGGACAGGCCATTTTGGGTAAATTTTTCAAAGGAATTAATCCTTTGTGGCTTTTTGCTTTTGCCATTTTCCCGACTTTAATAGTTTATGTGCTTTTTACCTGTTTTGGAACTTAATAGAATGAGAAGACAATGTTTACTGGACTTGTAGAAACGACGGCCAAGGTCGTTCGCATTCTTCCTTTGGAAGGGGGAGCGAGATTGACCTTGGATATTCCCTTCGCCAACGAATTGGGGTTGGGTGATTCTGTAGCTGTGAATGGATGCTGCTTAACTGTAGATGATCTTGATAATCAGGAGGTAAGCTTTGACCTCCTCGCACAAACATTGCGCGTTACTAGTCTTGGGGCCCTGCGCGAGGGTTGTCTTGTTAATTTAGAACGCGCGATGTGCCCGACAGATCGCTTAGGGGGGCATTTCGTGACGGGGCACGTTGATGTCTGTGGCGTAATCACCGATTTGTCGCCTGTGGGCCAGGATCATCGTTTCGAGATTGAAATTCCGGCTGAATTAATGCGCTATTGCTGTGACAAAGGGTCCATTTGCATCAATGGTATTTCGCTAACAATTGCTGCAATTGTGTCTTCAAGTCGTTTGGAATTTTGGATTACTCCTCACACTTTTGCCGTAACGAATTTGCACGTGCTTAAAGTCGGAGATCCCGTCAATGTTGAAGTCGACATGTTGGCCAAGTACGTAGAGCGCTTGCTTCAACCAGCTGCTCAGACGGACTGAGGATGGCCGTCTTGTTTCTCGAGAAACTGGTAACTGATAAACTTTTGTCACAGTATCGGCACGATGTTCTGATTGAAATTTAACAATTTCCTCACATACTAATGGCGCATTCATGAGAATCGATTTTCTGACAGATCTTCTCCCTCCAGGAATTCCGAATTTTCTGCCTTTGCAGTTAGCAGAATTTTTGAAAAACCGTGGACACCGTGTGTTTATCAGAAATGCTGCAACGGCTAACCGAATCATTAAAGGTCCGTTGGGGTATATGCCTGAACCCGACGAATCTGAGGACGACAATAGTTTTAAAACTCGTTGGGCTCGCAAAAGACCCGACCTTGTCTACATGATGTTGACCGCGATGAGAGATGAGTCGGTGGTCGAATTGGTTGGTTCGTTGGAGATCCCCGCTGTGCTGGACTTGAGATCGTGGCGATTAGGGGAGGATGAGTTGGAAAAGCTTGCTGTAGAAATAGCTGATGTCGAGCATCAAGGAATATATATTCTTGTGCAGACTGAACATGTTGCAACTCAACTTCGCGAGCTCGGATTGAACCAAGTTATTTGTCTTGATCAGGGGGTCGATCGGCGTCTCTTTCACTCGAGTCGTCACGACGAACGCTTGCGCGACTGTTGGCAATGTCAGCCAGGGTGTCCTGTTATTGGCTTAATTGACTGGGAACAACCCCGAGAAGATACAGAAACGATTCTCACTTGGTGCCGTCCTTGGTTGCAGCAGGGAAAATGTCGGTTGGTCCTTATGACGGCAGATCCTCAGGGGGTAGAAAAGAAACTTATGGAGCGTTTCCCCGAACTTGTCATCCAACCGGTCCGCTCGTTGGATGATCAAATTCGGTGTATGTCTTCCATCGATATCTTCTTGGCGGCCTCCCAGGATTTTAGCAATCGCGCCACTTACCGAGAAGCATTGAGTTGTGGCAAAATGGTCATTTACCCGGGAGTCCTCAATGGTAATCGTGGTTCTCAACCGCTGCTAGCCCCCGTTAGGTTGTATAGCGCCGGAGATGAAAATGATTTCCAGAGTGTGCTCAAGGAAGTGTTGACGAAATGGAAACCGACCCCGGAGCTTGAAGCAAAAGCTCGCGAATTGACAGCTAATCAGGATGTGCGGCGCATTTACAGCGAAATTGAAGAAATCTTAAGACGCAGCCTTCTTCAGCCTGATGTCCGAGGCTCAGGGCGTGCTCCTCGCAATGCTGTGTATTCGTGCCGTACTATTTTCTTGTCTGATATTCACCTGGGAACTACGGATAGCAAGGCCAACGAATGTCGCCGTTTCCTTAAACACATACGTGCCGAAAAAATCGTGTTGATCGGCGATATTGTAGATGCCTGGGCGTTAAGTCGAGGTTCGTCTTGGTCTAACAAACATGGGCGTCTTGTGCGTACTTTGTTACGCAAACTTGACCGCGAAAATACGGAAATTATCTATTTGCGTGGCAACCACGATGAAATTATAGAACGTTTCATGCCAATGACTCTGGGTAATCTTCACTTTGACCGCGAATACATGCATCACTCGGCTGATGGCAAAACCTACCTCTGTATCCACGGAGATGGATTTGACAGTATTTGTTCGCATTTCAAATGGATTGCTCATTTGGGGTCTGTTGGTTACGACATCTTGTTGTGGTTTAACCGTATTTACAACAAGTTCCGTGCATGGAGGGGTAAAGCCTATTACTCTATTTCTAAAGCAATTAAAGGTAAAGTTAAAAGCGCCGTCAGTTTCATCGATAATTACGAGAAACAACTTGAAATGATGGCTAAACGACGCAATTGCGATGGCATTATCGCGGGGCATATTCACCAGGGTGCTGACAAAATGATCGGTCCAACCCGTTATCTTAATTGTGGTGACTGGGTCGAATCCCTCTCCGCTGTCATTGAAGAACACGATGGTACGATGCGTCTTATCCATTATGACGAGTGGATGCGGCGATTGACGGTTGAACATGCTGAAGCCTGCTTTTCGGAGCACGTTGAGAGGACTCCAAATGCTGAGTAAGATCCTCGCCTATTAAGACATGGAAGGAGATGGTGAGATGGAGCCTCTTCTTCACGGTAGATGGAGTCTCTCTGGGGGACGAATTTGGCCTATTAGCCTCGTACACCAGGTTCCATGGCAGTGGCTGTGTATTATGCTGTTCTCATTAGCTATTCCATGGAGCTATATGCTCGATCTTGTTGGCATAGATAGAAAAGTGGTACATTTTGACGCAGGGGGGAGGTGTGACAAAATGTAAGCAAGTGAGTCAAAATGACGCGTTTTGATGGGTTAGTTTAGTGGTTACGTGTGCCTTTTTTGTTGAGAGTGGAGAATGGATTTTGTGATAATATACTAATTATCAATCATTTGTTATTATTTGTAAAAATGAGTCGAAAAATTGGCACAGCATTTGCAGATAGAAAGACAGCAAACAAAATGTTCTCGTGAGACATGTGAGAACAAAAACCTTAAAAAAAGAAAGGGTAAATACAATGAGCAAAATTCTTGGAATTGACTTGGGAACGACAAACTCCTGCATGGCCGTTATGGAAGGTGGCCAAGCAACTGTTTTGGAAAACAGCGAAGGAGCTCGTACGACACCTTCCATCGTAGCTTTTACAAAATCGGGAGAACGTATTGTTGGGCAAGCAGCGAAACGTCAGGCTGTTACTAACCCCAAGAACACGGTCTTCTCGGCGAAACGTTTGATTGGTCGTAAGTACGACGAACTGAGCGAGGAAGATAAGAATGTACCTTACACGATCGTGCGTGCCTCGAATGGTGATGCGCATATTGAAGTCGAAATTGCCGGAGAAAAGAAAGTTTTCTCGCCTCAGGAAATAGGCGCGATGGTGTTAGGTAAGTTGAAAGCCGATGCGGAAGCTCGTCTGGGCGAAACGATCACCGAAGCCGTGATTACTGTGCCGGCTTACTTCAACGATGCGCAGCGCAGTGCTACGAAGGCAGCCGGTGAAATTGCAGGGTTGAAGGTACGCCGCATCATTAATGAGCCGACTGCGGCAGCTCTGGCGTATGGGCTTGACAAGAAGAACAACGAAAAAATTGCCGTGTACGACTTGGGTGGTGGTACTTTCGATGTGTCCGTTTTGGATATTGGCGACGGAGTGTTTGAAGTGCTGGCTTCCGATGGCGATACGCACTTGGGAGGCGACGACTGGGACAACGAAATCGTCCGGTGGATTTTGGATGAATTCAAACGCGATACTGGCATGGATATCTCCAACCAGGCAGATGCGATCCAGCGCATTAAGGAAGAAGCTGAAAAGGCTAAGATTGCATTGTCTTCGACTCATTCCTACGACATCAGTCTTCCGTTCATTACTGCTGATTCTAATGGCCCCAAACATATTCAGTTGACGTTGACTCGTAGTAAACTTGAACAGTTAACGGAGCATCTGTTGAGACGTACAGAAGGACCGACCCAGGGTGCTATCCGCGAGGCTGATATTTCTCCTTCGGATATTAATGAATTGGTTCTGGTCGGTGGTATGACTCGTATGCCAGCTGTTCAGGAAATGGCTCATCGCCTGGCGGGCAAGGAACCTCATAAGGGTGTGAACCCCGATGAAGTTGTTGCCATTGGGGCTGCTATTCAAGGGGGCGTCCTCCAGGGTGATGTGAATGATGTGTTGCTGCTGGATGTGACTCCATTAACATTGTCGATCGAAACGATGGGTAGCATTGCAACTCCGATGATCGAACGTAATACGACAATCCCGGTTCGTAAGAGTCAGGTTTTCTCGACTGCGTCGGATAATCAACCGGCTGTTGATATTCGCATCTGCCAGGGCGAACGCAAGATGTTCAACGACAACAAATTGCTTGGCAACTTCAAGCTTGATGGGATTGCGCCTGCTCCTCGCGGGGTTCCTCAAATTGAAGTCACATTCGACATCGATGCCAATGGTATTTTGCATGTATCGGCAAAAGACAAAGGCACTGGCAAGGAACAGCAGATCTCTATCCAGGGTTCGAGCGGCCTTTCCAAAGAAGAAATCGAACGTGCTAAACGCGATGCTGAACTTCATGCTGAAGAGGATAAGCGCCGTGCCGAAGAAATTGAAAGCATCAATCAGGCTGATGCCCTCGCCTTCTCGGTCGAACGTCAACTCAAGGAGATGGGCGACAAAGTTCCAGCAGAACTGAAGAACTCGCTCGAAGCGAAAGTCAAAGATGTTCGCGATGCTGTCAATAAAAAAGATGCCGCGGCAGCTAAGGCGGCGAAAGAAGCTTTGGAACGTATGCTGGAAGACCTGAATCGTGCCGCGCAAAACGCAGGAGCTGGACATCCATCAGGACCTTCGTCGTATAGTTCGTATGATGACACAAGCAGTAGTAACGATCAGTCTTCATCTGATGAACCGCGCCGTACTAAAGGGCGTGTCGTAGATGCCGAACCGGTAGACGACGATAAATAACTCCTTTTTGTCAGGGAATGGGGTTGGCCGTGTGACAAGCTGCCGCCCCGTTCTAGGAAAACAAATGATTTTCTACAACAAACCAGGTAGAAACAACCAAACAACAACCAACAATAAACAACATTATGGCTACAATTAAACCATTAGGACAACGCGTTCTGATCAAGCGCATCGAAGCTGAAGAAAAGACAGCTGGCGGACTTTACCTTCCTGATACCGCTAAAGAAAAGCCCCAGGAAGCTGAAGTGATTGCCGTTGGTACGGGTGGACGCGACGATCAGGGTAAGTTGATTGAGTTTACCGTTAAAGTTGGCGATCGCGTGCTCACGTCTCGCTATGGTGGCACGGACGTCAAGATAGACGGGGAAGATTATGTAATCATCTCTGAAAATGATATTTTGGGAATCATTGCGTGAAATATTCCTATTTTCTGTAACAACTAACCAATTTTAAGAAAACACAATTATGGCTAAACAAATTGAATTCGAAGAAACCGCTCGCCAGGCTTTGCTTCGCGGCGTAGAAAAAATTGCTAAGGCTGTTAAGAGCACACTGGGACCTGCCGGTCGTAACGTTGTGATCGACAAGAAGTTCGGTTCTCCCTTGATTACTAAGGACGGTGTGACCGTTGCTAAGGAAGTAGAGCTGGAAGATCCTTATGAAAATATGGGGGCTCAGTTGGTTCGCGAAGTTTCTTCTAAGACTAACGATATTGCCGGTGATGGCACCACGACTGCGACTGTGCTTGCTGAAAGCATCTACCGCGAAGGACTTCGCAATGTGACTGCTGGTGCTAACCCGATTTCTTTGCAGCGCGGCATCATGAAGGCTGCTGATGCAGTTGTTGCTGAACTCAAGAATATCAGCAAGCCTGTCGAAGCTAAGGAAGTGGCTCAGGTCGCTACCGTTTCCGCTAACTGGGACTCCGAAATTGGCAACATCATTGCTGAAGCTATGGATAAAGTCGGCAAGGATGGCACGATTACTGTGGAAGAAGCTAAAGGTATCGAAACGACCTTGGATGTCGTCGAAGGTATGCAATTTGACAAGGGCTACCTGTCTCCCTACTTCGTCACGAACGCTGAAACCATGGAAGCAGTCCTTGAAAATCCCTATATCCTCATTCACGAGAAGAAGATCTCCAATCTCAAGGATTTCTTGCCTCTGCTTGAAAAAGTTGCCAAGTCTGGTCGCCCATTCTTGGTGATTGCTGAAGACATCGAAGGTGAAGCCCTTGCTACACTTGTTGTCAACCGTCTCCGTGGCGTGCTGAACATTTGTGCCGTGAAGGCTCCTGGTTTTGGCGATCGTCGTAAAGCTATGCTGGAAGACATTGCCATTCTTACTGGCGGCAAATGCATTACAGAAGATCTTGGCATCAAGCTTGAAAATGTTAGCATTGAAGATCTTGGCCAGGCTAAAAGAGTTGTCATCTCCAAGGATGAAACTGTCATCGTAGAAGGGAGCGGCGCTTCTACTGCAATTAGCGCCCGCGTTGCTCAAATCCGTCGCCAAATCGAAGATTCTACTTCCGATTACGATCGTGAAAAATTGCAGGAACGTCTTGCCAAATTGGCTGGCGGTGTTGCAGTGATTCACGTCGGTGCTGCTACGGAAACCGAAATGAAGGAAAAGAAGGCTCGTGTTGACGATGCTCTGCATGCTACCCGAGCAGCTGTTGAAGAAGGTATCGTTCCCGGAGGCGGTGTCGCTTTCATTCGCGCTCAGAAAGCGATCGAAGCTCTCGATCTCTGCGGCGATGAATTGACTGGCGCTCAGATTGTTTATCGTGCTATCGAAGCTCCTCTTCGCCAGTTGGCTGCCAATGCAGGCCGCGAAGGCGCCCTCATTGTTGCTAACGTGAAGAACGAAACTCGCACGAACGTTGGTTACAACGTTGTGACAGATAAGTACGAAGACTTGCTTGAATCGGGTGTTGTTGACCCGACAAAGGTGACTCGTTCGGCTCTGCAGCACGCTGCTTCGATCGCAGGTCTGTTACTGACGACAGAATGTTTGATCACCGACTTGCCTGAGAAGAAGTGCTCCTGTGGCACTGGCGCTTCCGACATGGGCGGCGGAATGGGTGGCATGGGCGGCATGATGTAATTGCCCTCCATAACTCGATAAAATAACCATTTTTATCATCAAGAGCTTTCTCCAATATTGGAGGAGGCTCTTTTTTTGTGTCAATGTCAGGATTTAGACATGTCCTTGGGAACCTCTGTTTATATGGTTTTGAGTAGGGAATGCCAGCTAAATTGAAATTGGAGCCGTACCGAGTTGAACGGCGCCAGCCAGAACCGAGCGTTTTGGCTCATTCTGTGCAAGCGCGAGCTTTTGTCTTTTCGGCGGGTATTTTTATCCTATTAGGAGTGTTTTTGTGTTTATTTAAATTGCAGGTATTTAATGAACGTCTACCTGTTGTCCTAGTTGTTCATACTGTAGAGGAAACATATACATCGCCATCCCCAGTTCCAGTTAGTCCCCCCCCAAATCCTGAACCTGTAGCCCCGGCGATGAATTGGGATCTATCATCGGCTGTTGAAAAGGTGAACATTGCATCCGTTGAAGTAGATGAATTAGTCTGGACGCCATATGAAACAGCAGAACTTGACGTCGGAACGCTCTGGGTAGACAAGCAAACGGTTACGTCGATCAATTCGAAACCATCGAAATCGCAGACAGGAGATGCGGAGGAAACTCAAGCTGCGAGCATTGTTGAAACGTCCCCTCAGGTATTGCAGGCGCCATTGCCGCCCTATCCAGAATCGGCCCGACGCGCTGGACAAACTGGCGTGGTGAAACTTATGGTTTCTGTGGATGAACTGGGTGGGGTGAGTGAGGTTTCGCTAGAAGTATCCAGTGGATATGTTACACTCGACCGCGCTGCTATGAATTGGGTCAAGGATCGTTGGAAATTTCGCCCCGCCAACCGACAAGGTATCCCCATTGCTTCTCGTGTCCTGATCCCTGTACGATTTTCACTTAAATAACATGAGCCTATCATGAATGAATGCCTTTTCAATCCCCTGTACGTCATTGGCCATAAAAATCCTGATACGGATTCTATTTGCGCGGCTATAGGCAATGCTGCTTTTTTGCGTAAACATGGGTATCCGGAAGCAATTGCGGCTCGTTGCGGAGAATTAACCCAGCGCATTTCGTGGGTCTTGGAACAAGCTGGCCAACCTCTTCCTGTATTGATTCGTGATGCTACGCCAACAGCAGAATCTATTTGCCACAATAACATGGTATCTGTCTTGCCTGACGATACGTTTTTGACAACTTACCGGCGCATGATCGAAAATAATCTCGATGTGATTCCAGTGATTGACAATGCGGACAATTTGCATGGCTTGATTCGGCACTTTGATTTGTTGAACTTGTTATTGCCACGTCAATTGAGTGACGATAGCGTGCGGACGGTCGTTGCCAGTCTCGACAACATTGCCCGTACGATCAATGCTCGTTGTTTGACAGGCGAGACTCTTAGTACAGACGATGAAGAACTTTATCTTTTAGTCGGTGCCTCTAGCGAACCAAGTATTCGTTCGCGTCTGGCTAATTATAAGCGCAAAGGCCTTGCAGGCAAACTGTGCGTGATTTGTGGCGACCGACCGAATATTCAATTATTTGCAGTGGAATATGGGGTCCGCGCTCTTGTGATTACTGCCGAAGCTCATCCTACTGCCGATATTCGCGAAGCTGCCCAGGAATCGGGAACTTGTATTCTTAGTACCCCTTGGGATACTTCGAGTGTGGGCCAGTTGATTCGTTGTTCTCGTCGAGTTCACGATGTTGTTCATCGAGAATTTGTCACTTTCAGCTCGACGATGACTTTGACGCGAATGCGACAAATTGCCGTTCAGAGCCGTCAATCCCTTTTCCCTGTACTTTGTAAACATACTAATAAAGTCATTGGTATCATTTCTCAAACTGACCTTGTCGATCCGCCGCGTATGCGTCTCGCACTCGTCGATCACAACGAGTTCGGACAAGCTGTCGATGGGGCAGAAGAAGCTGAAATAGTCGAGGTGATGGATCACCATCGTTTGGGAACTCTGATTGCTACGCGCGAGCCTATTCGTTTTATCAATGAACCAGTTGGCTCGACGTCTACTCTCGTTGCTCGCCGATTCTTCCATCGCGATGAAAAACCAGAACCAGGAATTGCCCTATGTCTGTGCGCTGGCATCCTCTCAGATACCATCAATTTGACCTCTCCGACGTCAACGAGTATCGATCGGCAGATGATGGAGTGGCTGATTCCCATTGCCGGAATCGATCCTGAGAAGTTTACTGACGAATTTTTTGCAACGGGTTCGTTGTTGCGAGGTAAAGATACTGATCCCTATGCGATCATCCAGGCTGATCGCAAAGAATTTGTCGAATTCGGCTCTCGAATTAGTATCTCTCAGGTGGAGGAAGCGGGTGTTTATGGCTTCGAGGCTGTGCGCAAGAAACTTCAAAAGGCGTTGGAAGAACTATTGCAGCAGGGCAAATATCGTCTGGCCTGTCTGTTGGTAACTGATATTACGTCTCATGATTCTCTCCTGTTGGCTGTCGGAGATGAAGCCGTTCTCGACAAATTGGAGTTTAAACGGCAGGACGATAATTTATTCCTTGCGAAAGATGTTGTCAGTCGTAAAAAACAACTCTTTCCTGCTATTTCCCGGGCATTGAAGAGTATTGAATAATTAATATTACCTTCTGCAGGATGGGCATCAGTAGCGCTGTTTCCTAACTCCTACGAATGATAATCGCAACTGTTGGCGTTCCTCTGATCGTTATAATTTTGTATCAGCCATGGACAAAGGAGAAACCCTAAGAGCTGATTTTTCGAAGTGCTTCAATGTTATCTTAAAATTTAAAGCCATGAGTTGGCTATGATGACCATCGCTGGAAGACAAAGGATTATAGCTATACTCAGTTCTGTCAAGATGAGAGAATCCCCCGATTGTGTACTAAATAATGCTTTCCAGTTGGCTAAAAGGAGACTAAGAGTCAAAGTCCACGCAAATTCAATCCCATCCCAAAAGGCCCATACAATCAAAACGATGGACCAAAAGGCAATCCCTGCTTTTGCAAGCTTTATATTTGTTTCTATTTCTTGTTGAGCCCAGTAGTGGAAGTGGTCGTGGACGTCGATAGAGCGATGTTCGTGTGAACATAAACGCATGCACAAATCGCGTGTATAAACAATAATACCCATGTATAACCCTAGAATAAAGGGGACTGCGCTGAAAATATAGTTCCAAACACTGTAGTAATATGCCGGAAATGATACAATGAACATAAGAGAAAACCCTATCGACATACTTCTACGAAAAGCTTGGGGGGCGTCGTGTAGGATTCCGAACAAAGCTAAACTTACAGCAATGAATGCCATACCAAACATGAGACTGCTGACGCAAAAGTAGAAAATTAAAGCAGCCGCAATCCATAATATTATCATCATGAGTATGATACGCCCCCACGAATCATCCTGGTCTTGTTGGCTGAACTTGGCTGCTTGGTGGATAGGTTTCAGGATCCCTCGGTTGAGTGCTAACCCCAAAAACCATGAAGCTATGAAAATGAAAGTATATTCAAGTGTAGGCAATTTCCACACATAATATACCCGGCTTAAAGCATAAGTCCAAATGATGGCAGCAACAGGATAAATAAGCCCAGACGATATAATATGAGCAGACGAACGAGACAATTCTAATGGCATAATGATGCGTGATAAGTATTGGAAATGATAAAATGGATCATAGCAAGAGTTTGTTCTGTCACATCATCAATGATAGTCTTTGTGTGGTCCAATAACAAAGATTCCTCAATGCGGGCTTGACTCCATCAAATGAATCTATATAATTTCTTTCCCATTCATTGCGTTGGAAACGTAAATAACTAGAAAACCATCATGAAACCCGATATCCACCCAGAATATAATCCGGTCGTATTTGTTGATATTTCGACTGGACGCCGTTTTATTACGCATTCGACTGCTCGTTCCAATAAGAAAGAAGTGATCGATGGTGTTGAACACTATGTGATTACCTGTGGTATTACATCCGATTCGCATCCTTTCTTCACTGGGAAGAGTCAATTCGTCGATACCGAAGGACGTATTGACAAGTTTGCCAAGCGTTTCGGATCTGTTCGTCGTGCGAGCAAGCCCAAATTGCACAAGTAATTTTGTGCTGTTTTTTGTAAGTTTTTATAGGCGAGGGTATGCGTGTTGCGTACCCTCGTTTTTTTATCTAAAATTCATGAGAAGCTCATTACCTCGAAATAAGAAATTTTTAGGTAGCAGGCAACGTATTTAATTGCATGATTAGGTGGTTATTCATATGGAGCTGTTCATTGGCAATGAGTTGCATGCCTGCTATGGCTGGTAGTATGCTACCGCAGGAAGGGAGGTATTCGGCGACTTGCTCTAATAATCTGAGAAACCAACCAGCAATATTGACCGTTAGCAAGGACGGACGCTTGTTTTCTTTGGAGTATCAAGGCCGTACGATTGCAAGTGCCCAATTTCCTATAAAACCGGAGATATCTAACCAGGTTTCCGGCTTGGGCAAGGCGATTGAACAAAAGATAACGATTCGTTTTCCGGAAACAAAGGATTGGGCTTTGCGCGTGAATGGCAGTGATCAGTCTCTAGCGGCGGAAACGCGTGGAAAAGCGCAGGAGCGCTTCCCGCTGATTCGTACAACTCATGGGTTAAGCAACAATATTCGCAACAATGCAATCTACGATCGACAGGATGACTGGATGATGGAAGTTCCGGAGGGAATTCGAATTAGAAGCAGCAGGTTGGCTGACGGGTCGCATCATTTCGAGATGAAGGGAACTCACAAGGAAGTTGTCTTTGTTTTTCGACCACTCTATTACCAAAAGCACAAAAATTTGGAATATTTCGAGCCCTGGAAATATCGAGTGTACGAAGGTTCTATTTCTGGCTGGTCGTCGTGGTGGGCTTACAATCGCCGGTTTAACGAGGCTGAAATGGATCGTTTGTTATCTGTATGGGATAAGCTCCATCTGGCCGACTACGGGTATACATTTATGCAGATAGACGATGTTTTCCAGGGTGAATTCGATCGAAATAAAAAGCATTGCGCTCGGGCTAATGGTTATTGGGGAGGGAGTCCAAGTACTTGGCTTGATTGGAAGAAAGATCTTTTCCCCAGAGGCTTGGATCATTATGTGAAATCAATAGAAAAGACTGGTTTTAGCTCAGCCATTTGGGTGGCAAGTCATTTTTCAGATGAAACCTTTGTTGAGCAGCATCCTGATTGGTTTGTCCAGGATGCCGCGGGACAACCTTTTGCGGCTCCTTGGGTAAGCTATATCATGGATGCGACGAACCCAGAAGTAGCTGAAACCTTGATACGCCCGACATTCCGGGGGTTGAAGAATGCTGGTATTGATTATGTGAAGATCGATATTTTGCGGCATTACCTTTATGACGGTTTGCATAATCAGCCCCAATGGTTGGAGAAAAAGGGTATAAGGGGAGCTGATGTTGTCCGAGCCTACCTCACGATTGCACGGGAAGAGATGGGGACGGACTCCTTTATTTTGGCCTGTTGGGGGGTTAATTTGCCTGCTATTGGTTTGGTGGATGCTTGCCGCATTGGTGGGGATGGGTATGGCCCGGCCACGATGCAGCAATACAATTCGTGGAATGGAATAGTTTGGCGTAATGATCCTGATCACTGCGATATCCACCCCGAGAGAAAGGGGATAGGGCAGGGCAATGTATTTCAGTTTTCTGCCAACAAGGCCGTTCAAGCCGATACGATCATCCGACCTGCGTTAGCTTCCATTGCCGGATGTTCGTTATTGTTGAGTGACAAGCCAGAAGTCTATGAAGATCACAATAATACCATTGGACTCAAACGTGTGGCGCCTGTTGTCTTTTCTGTCCCTGGGCAACTCTATGATTTTGATCCTAGTAAAACAAATTGGATCAAGCAACATCGGTTAGAGGAAATACGCGCAGGAGCCAACCCCGCACCTTTGGATGCTGATCAATTTGGCACAGTCTGTCCGTATTGGCTCAATGAATTCAATACCGGATTTGATTCCTGGTACGTTCTTCACCGTTTGAATTGGCCTGTTGATGGGGGAAAGGACATGCCTGCTCAAACCATTTATTTCAACGATTTAGGCCTCGATCCTTCGCAGGAGTACGTGGTTTACGAATTTTGGACGAACCGGATGTTAGGGGTGTTTAAAGGGTCGTTTGTGGCCCCTGGTTTGCCCCTTAACAGTATCGCCTCGATGGCAATTCGGGCTAAAGTCGATCGGCCGCAGCTTTTGTCGACCAATCGGCATATTTCCCAAGGTTGTGTGGATATCGAACAGCTCTATTGGGAAAACAATACGCTGACCGGCCGCAGCCTTATGATTGCCGACGATGAATATTCAATGACCATCTATGTCCCAGAAGGGTATAACCTTCAACTTGCTTCGTTGGACGGTTCCCGGCAGTGGAAAACTCGCATGGAGGGGCGCCTCCTGCGTCTGTCGTATCGTCCGCAGCAGACTGGAACGGTTGGATGGCAACTTAAGTTTGAAAAGGCGAATGTTCAGTGATTAGGGACGATTACCTTAATGAGATTGCTGCAAGCATGATCAAGTAACTCGACAACATGATCAAAATCACGGGGATCCCCGTAATAAGGGTCGGGTACCTCTCTGTCTCGGAACTTGTTTGTATCCACAAACTGGCACATTGGCGCCACTTTGGCCTTAGCTATTGAATCTGGCGCTAATCGCTTGATATCGTGTAAGTTATCATTGTCCATCCCCAAAATCAGATCATACCGAATGAAATCTTCTGGATGAAGCGGGCGTGAATACGTCGAATATACATTAAACCCATGTCGGCCTAATGCCGCAATCATTCGCGAATCTGGCAATGAGCCTTCGTGGTATCCCATTGTCCCCGCAGAATCAACTCGTATTACATCAGACAGCCCGGCTCTCTCCAGTAAATTGCGGAAAATAATTTCGGCAGCAGGAGACCGGCAAATATTGCCAAGACATACAAACAACACACTCGATACAGATTGTATCATCATAACATACTTAATGTGGCTGAACTCTATCTGAAAATCAAGAATTAATCCCAGGAGTGTAAAATGTGATGATCTATGTTTCTATCGATTGTTTAGCAAATCCCATGAGGGCATAGACAAGCATTTGTGTTTTTTGTCCAGGGAGAACGTGAAGATCCATGTGATTCATGGTGTAGGCGAAGGATATTCCCGTGGCGGGGTCGCCAAAGGCATGGGATCCGCCGGCTCCTGCATGTCCAAAACCTTCGAATCCAAATAAATTCCTCAATGGCATACCCGTTTGGGGATTGCGTGGATCCATCATAAATCCACAAGAAAAGGCAGTTCGTGTTAACATGGTTTGGTCAAATCCATCAGTAATGATAGTTGACATCCATGTGCGCACCTCATCGGGGAAAAATGGTTTCTGAGAACCAGGCAGAGTGAGGTTGCCTAGGCAGATCTGGTAAAATTTGGCAAGAGCATGAGCAGAAGCGATACCTCCATAGGCGGGTGACGTACAGAGCCAGCCCATAGGGGAATTCATTTGCCGAACCGTGTTGATACCCTGGAGTGAATGAAATGCTCGGAAAATTGGCGTACCTGGTTTAAGGTAAGCTCGGTAGAAGTCAGAAGACAATTGCGATTGCTCGGCTTTACCAGGGTAGAGGGTAGCAATGCGGGAAAAGCAGGATTCGGGGGTATCAATGTAAAGATCTAAATGAAAAGGTTTGCGAATGTGGGCTTCCCACCATGCTGCAATCGTTTCTCCCGTTAGGCGGATCATGATTTCATCCATAATTGGGCCAAACGTGTGGGGATGGTAGCCGTGTATTGGCGGAGCCCAGGCACATGGAGTTTCTTCGATAGCGGCAACACAGTCGGCTTGATCAAAGAGATTGGCAGAACGACTTAGGCCAGCTAGCCCGCACTGGTGAGACATAACTTGGGCAATCGTGGCGTGAGGCATGGGGAAACGCGGCCATAGATCGCCTATGGATATGAAGGGTGTGGCGCCATGCTCATACAGAGCCAACAACAGACAGGCTGAAGCAGGGCCTTTCGTGGCGGAGTAAACAGGAACGAGCGTGCGGGCTGACCACGGTTTTGTTTGTTCTCGGTTGGCATAGCCACGGTGGAGCCCGATGATTTCCTGACCGTGTTGCCAAATAGATACGGAAGCTCCAAGTTCACCCAGAATTTCGAAATTGTTATGAAAGGCTTGGGAGAGGCGAGTCGGTCGATTAGCAGACAGAATCGTAGCCATAATTAATTTTTTTGCTGAATGTCTGTAACAATGAGGGTATCCCCTTGCACTCTGAAACGAATATGAAGATCAGCAAAGGTGAACCCATAGGTACGAGTGGGATCATCCTGATAAGAAGGACGCGGATCTTGAGCTAGAATTTTTTGCAGATCAGACACGTATTCTGCCGGGATAAGAGACTGTAAATTGGGGGGAATCTCAACCTGGAGCAGATTGTAATTGATGTTGGCGGTAAAGCCGGCAACAGCATGGGGGATACTGTCGCATTGTGGCAAATAAGGCTTAATATCTAGAATGGGAGTTCCGTCTGCAAGATCGGCGCCGCGAATGTGCAAAATAGGTCCTAGTAAATGGGAAAACTCGATACGTTCAAACTGGACTACCGAAATGCCAATGGGGTTAGGACGGAAGGGAGAACGTGTCGCAAAAACTCCCATGCGGATGTTACCACCGAGTTTAGGCGGGCGTACTGTAGGCTTCCAAGGTGATGCCAAATTCCGGTCAAATACCCAAATCAACCACAAGTGCGAAAACCCCTCTATGCCACGGAAGGCTTCTTGATGGCGATACCCGGGTTTGAACACGATGGTGGCAGGAGAATTGACTATGCCGCTTTGGCGAGGTATGCCGAATTTTGTCGAATAAGGTGTTTTGATTTCTGCAATTACTTTTAGATCAAATACTTCCATACGACGGGCGAGGCACCAAACATGTCGGGAGCATCCAGGCTTTCTCATGGCGCAAAGAAAGCCCGAATGACGATAGTTTATTCGTTAAAATCGTGATACACGCCATTGACAAATACTCCCCGTACTTTACCAGCAAGCGTTGAGCCGAGGAAAGGTGAATTGCGAGAACAACTTCTTAAAAAGGAATCCGAAACGAGGGATTCCCCTTTGGGATCGAAGAGGACTAAATCGGCATGGGAAGACTCTTGCAAGGAGACTCGTGGTACATGCATGAGTTGTCTGGGATTGTCGCAACAAAGTCGGATGATTTGTTCCCACGACAGAAGATTGGGTCTTACAAGATAGGTATACAAAGCAGGCAGGAAGGTATCTAAACCGATCATCCCGTAGGGAGCTGTACGAAAATCCTGTTTTTTTTCAAAAACAGTGACAGGGGTGTGGTCTGATACGATGCAGTCGATCGTACCATCCTGGAGGGCGGCAATTAGAGCCTCATTGTCAGTTTTGTCTCGCAACGGTGGAAGGGTTTTGAATGTTGTATTGTAATCCCCAACCTGCTCGTGCGTAAAAATCAAATGGTGCAAAGCAACTTCAGCGCTTAGGGGGGTAGAAAGTTTACTCTTCCATTGACGGACGATTTCAGCCCCGCCTGCCGTTGATATGGTTTGAATATGGATGGCAGCTCCGGTCTCTTGTGCCAACCGAATGAAGGTAGAGATCCCGATTTCTTCTGCACAAACGGGGGATCCCGCTAATCCTAGTCGATAAGAGGTTGTCGATGGATGCATGAGACTGTTGGCTGTCAAGGCCGGAACGTCGCCATGCAAGGCAAAAGTCAAGTTGAACGGAGCGGCATACTGCATTGCCCGGTATAACAACAACAAATTAGAGGGAACATGATCAGCGTCTGTGACGAAATGCACCCCTTTGTTTTTGAGAGCGTAGAAGGAAACTTGTTCTTCTCCCGCTGCGTTCTTAGTAATGCAACCTGCCGGAATGATGTCAATGGCGGATTCGTGACGGCAAAGTTCCTCTAAAGCCTGGATCTGTGCTGGATTGTCCATGGCTGGCGAGGTATCTGGCATGGCTAACAATCCTGTGACTCCGCCATGCAGAGCGGCGGCAGAGGCCGAAGCAATGCACTCGCGGTTTTCAAAACCGGGTTGGCCTAGATGGGCGTGGAGATCGAACAATCCGGGCAGGACGAGAAGTCCTTCCGCGTCGATAACATTGGCGTTAGAAAGGGATTTAGTGTGATCGTGGAATCCAATCTGTTCAATCACGCCATTGGCTATCGTGATATCGACAAGGTCGCCACTTGAGGCGATGCAAGCTTTGCGGATAAGATAGGTGTTCATGAAAATAACTTAGCGATGAGTTTGCGGCGTGAGGTGATAGAGGACGGACATGCGGCAGGCGATCCCGTTTTCGACTTGTTTGTTGATGAGGCAACGCTCATATTCCATGGCTTCGTCACATATTTCAACACCTCGGTTGACGGGGCCTGGATGCATGATGTACATGCCTTCGTCCGCAATACGTTTCAACCGTTCTTTTGTCACTCCGTAAATCTGATTGTATTCCCGAGCATTTGGGAAGAACGGGGCATCCTGACGTTCTTTCTGAACACGTAAAAGGTAGATGAAATCGGGTCTCCACGCAAAAGCCTCGTCAAACGAACGGAAGGTCGTAAGCCCTGAATGAATTTCTAATGGAGTTAACGAACCCGGCCCCATGTAACGGACTTCTGCCCCGAGCCGAGTCAAGATCAGCGAAGTGGATCGCGCTACTCGCGAATGGAGGATATCGCCGATGATGACGACTTTTTTCCCTGTAATCGTACCGCAGGCTTCGCGAATAGTGAATGCATCTAGCAAAGCTTGCGTAGGATGAGCATGGGCGCCGTCGCCGGCATTAACGACGCTGGCGTTGGTTGCTCTTGCAATGACAGCGGGCAATCCACTGTTGTAGTGGCGCACAATGATATAATCCATCTTCATGGATTGCAATGTGGCGATTGTGTCGTGTACAGATTCGCCCTTGACAACCGACGAGGTAGATACAGTGAAACTCGTGACGTCGGCTGAGAGACGCTCAGCTGCAACCTCAAATGATGAATGGGTACGCGTACTGGGCTCATAAAAAAGCGTCAAAACAGATTTGCCTTTAAGAGCTGGTACCTTTTTGACGCTTTTCGTGAAAAGTTCTTTCATGGGCCCCGCCGATTCGAGCAGGGTTTCTATTTCTTCGATGGTAAGCGAAGAAATATCCAGGAGATCCTTGATGGGTTTCATAACACAGGATGGTAAAATTATGCTTTTGAACGAAGAGTAACAATGTCGAGGCCGTCGCTTTCTTGTAATTTAACAACGACTTCAGATCTGGTGTTGTCCATCAAATGACCAACGTAATCTGGTTGGATTGGCACTTCTCGACAATTGCGATCAATCAGACATGCCAATTCAACACGCGCTGGTCTCCCATAGTCGAAGAGGGCATTGAGCGCTGCCCGGATTGTCCTCCCAGTATTCAATACATCGTCAACGAGAACGATTCGCATGTCGTCAGTCGAAAATGGCAGATCCGACGATCGAAGAGCCGGGTGAGACTCAAGCTTGTAAATGTCGTCCCGATAAAGCGAAATATCAATTGAACCACATACTGCGGAAACACCTAATTCTTTGATCATGTCAGTTAACCGTCGAGCCAAAATATCTCCGTGGCTGATCAATCCCACAATGCCCAATGGCTCGCCGCTATGATTCCTGGCAGCGATGCCCATGGCCATGCGTTGAAGGGCTAGTTTGATTCCGTTTTCATCAAGAACGGGTTCGATGATGTGATTCATGGCAAATGATCAAGCAAAAAGAACTTAGTTTTACTTGCTGGCTAACTGGAGAATCCTGTGAGCTGCCATAGCCGCGTTGATTGGGGATTTCTTGTGTAACCCAACTGTTGTGCAAGGAACTCCCCCTGGAACTTGGGAAATCGCTAATAATGCATCGATCCCATTCAGAGGCCCACCAGGAACTGGTACTCCAATCACGGGTAGTGAACACGACATGACAACAACTCCTGGCAAAGCAGCTGATAACCCTGCAACTGCTAAAATGACTGCCTTTTCATGACTCTCGTCCAGCTTCTTCAAGTAGTCAATGAGTTTGGGCAGATCGCGGTGAGCTGAGAGAACTTGTTCTTCAATGGCTACATTTTCTTTCGTTAAATATTCCCGTGCGGGTTCCATGAAAGGTATGTCGCTGGCACTTCCGTATATGATGATAACTTTCATTATGGAGGAATCTAGTACTACGCGAGTTATCCCATGATTCTCATTCAATGGCAAGGAAATAATAAAATTTTAATTTTCTATTACTCGTAATGATTTAATATCATTATAGATTGTTGAATTTTTAAAATTATTTTGAAAGATAGATATATAATTTAATTATATGGCGACGAATTGTTCTAAATGACAGATAAATAGACTTGGAATGAGTTCGTTTCCTTTCAATTTGAACTTCCTATGTTTAACAAAATAAAGTCACGATATCGTAGTGAAGAACTTGCAATTTCTCTTTTAGAAGGTAGCGGCATTAGGCTGATAGACGCTGTCATTCTAGCTTTGGATTTAATCAGAGAATGTGGGGGAAAGGGCAACAAATTGAAACGAGCGCGGAAGGGCATTTACATGGGGGCAGAAGCTTTGAAAAGTTATGAGAAGACGGTGACGTTTGAGCATGCTGTTCAGGAGACGCTTGCCTCTAAACGAGACAGACGACCTAGAACATTGCAGGATATTCGCTATGTAATGGGAAGATTGTTAAGGGAATGTCCAGAACTCGGCAAACGGCACATCAGCTGCATTAAAACAAGCGATTGCCAAGAATATTTAGATAAGTCGTTTCACTCGCTTCGCCAGAGGTTTAAAGCCCGAGTTTTGCTGCATGGAGTTTTTGTTGTTGCGAAAAAACGCGGTTGGTGTCGAGAGAATCCTGTCGAAGGTGTTGAGGTACCCTATGTGGCAGAGAATCGGATTCGGGCATTGACCTTGGATGAAGTCATGAGACTTCGCGAAGCTGTTTTTATGGGGCCAGAACTCAAACAGTGTGGCCCTGCGTTGGGGGTGATGCTCTACGCCGGTATTCGGCCTGCTGAAACACGTCGACTGCGTTGGAGAGATATCGATCTGAGGGAGAACGTGATTAATGTAATGCCCAACCACAGTAAAACGGGAGGCTCTCGGCATGTGACGATTTATCCGGTACTCAAACATTGGCTGGATCAATTTCCTCATGGTTTGCCTGAGGATACTATTTGCCCAGTTTATTGGGAATTAAAATGGAAAAAACTTCGTGCAGTAGCTGGTTGGGGTAATAAACCTGGTTTGCAACCCTGGATCCAAGATTGCTTGAGGCATACTTTCGCTTCATACCATGCTAAATATTTCAAGAGCTTCGATATTTTACAGATAGAGATGGGGCATTTTTCATCTGCTTTATTGAGAACTCGATATCTTAACATGGAGGGCGTGACGTCTGAAAATGCTGAGATTTTTTGGAATATGGAATAAGTCTTAGCACATTTGGGAAAATTTTGCCTAGTCTCCCCCAATAAGTACGAGCTCTTATTGGGGGTTAAAAAACATGTAGAACCTCTATGATCAAAGGAAACGTATATAAAGGTAAATTGCCGAAATGAGAATAGAGACTAACATGAGCGGGAATGCTACTTTCATGTACTGTAGGAATGTAATGACACAACCACGCTTAGACGCCATGCTAATCGAGACGACATTGGCACTGGCTCCAATGATAGTACCATTCCCTCCCAGGCAGGCCCCCAGGGAAAGCGCCCACCACAAGGGCTCGAGGTTTGTAATCCCCAGAGTTCCCATGTCTTTAATAAGAGGAATCATGGTGGCAACGAAAGGAATGTTGTCGACAAAGGCAGACATGATGGCTCCAACAAATAAGATCGACATGGTGGTGATTGTAGGATCTCCATGGGTAGCGTGGAGGGTAACTTGAGCCAATTCTTTAATGACTCCTGTTTCAACTAATGCGCCTACTAATACAAATAATCCTACAAAAAAGAAAATCGCAGTCCATTCAATGCGGGTGAAGACGTTCTCAAGAATTCGCGTATTTGTGGAAAGTGTCAGGAACATGAGGAAGGAAGCGCCAGCCAAGGCAACGGTGCCAGATTCGAGATGAAGCTGGTTGTGGAAAACAAATAGTAAAATAGTCAATGCTAATACAAATAGACTTTTCTTAAGCAAGATAGGACGTTTAAGGTATCGTTTCTCATTGAAATTCATGACTTTCCTCTTTAATTCGGGCGTTGTCTGCAACTCCTTTCTATAGATTAAGAGCAAGAGCCCTAAAGTAACCAACAAAATGATCAGACAGATAAGGCCCAAATTGTTGAGAAAGGACATGAAAGTAAGTTCTTTGACTGCACTGCCGATCATAATGTTAGGAGGATCTCCTATTAAGGTACTGGTTCCACCGATGTTCGAAGCCATAATTTGGGCAATAACGAATGGTTTGGCTGAGACTTCGATTTCTCTGGTGATGTTCAATGTCATGGGAACCATGAGCAATACTGTTGTGACATTGTCCAAAAAAGCTGAACACAATGCCGTTAACAGGGAGAAAAAAATGAGCAATGTGATAGGGTTCCCACGGGCTTTCTTCGCCGACCAAACAGCTAGATAATTGAAAACGCCAGTTTGTGTAATAATTGTTACCAGGATCATCATTCCAACGAGCAAGCCGATGGTATTGAAGTCAATATGCGTTAACGCCTGTTCTTGAGAAATGATGCCGGCCAATATCATGATGATAGCGCCAAACATTGCTACAATTGTCCGGTGAATCTTCTCCGAAATAATTAATCCGTAAGAAATTACGAATATAACAATTGCAATCCATGCTTCGTGGCTCATTGCGTGTAATTCCTTTCCTGTGCTTAATTTTTTAGGCTGAACTGCCTCTTAGTTCAAGGAACCGTATTTCCCCCCGTTTATCAAGGTAAAATCAAGTAAACTCTTGGCTTTTTTAATAACCAAGAGCGTACAAGAAGGGCGGTTCTTATTTTCAAGATGAACTATTTCTTCCATATTTGGGAACTCTTCTTTTTTGGGTACAAAAATACTCCCTACAAAAGAGAATGGGAAGCCATATCGACTTCCCATTCTAAAGGATATATTGCCTAAATGCTGCGCTTATTTGGTTGTTGGAGCAAGCCAGGCTACGCCGCCGCCGCGTTTTCTGACACTAAACTTGATCTCATCTCCAGAAGAGGACGTTTGTGAAGCAACATCCCAACCGTCGTTTTTACTGTTTAGATCTCGGAAGGTGACAACGTCGTAAGTGTGGCCTTTCTTCAAGAAATCTAACTTAATCGAAAGATCTTTCTCTTGATGGTCGCCATTGATGACGGCCAAGAACCAATTTTCTCCGGATCGGCGGGCCATGACAACACAATCACCAATCTTCGAGGGCGGTAGAACCAACGTCTCATCCCATGTAGTAGGCAGAGCAGCCAATGCCTTTCGCTGTAACGAGCCTTTCGGGAAAGCCGCATTCATATCCTTAGGATTAGAAACCCAGTGCATGATTGGAGACGTATAAATGATATTGGCGGCCAATTGAAGGGACCAAGACGAGCCTCGCAACTTAGGACCATGGCCGAAATAACCACCGGTGAAATCTGCATGCCCAGAGATGTATCGAGTGAAAGGCAGGGCAGTGTAGTGTTCTCCTTTTACTTCGCCCCAGATGTTTTGTTCCCCGCCGAAAATTGCTTCACGGCTCATTTCGTGAGGCCAGGCGGTAGGCTCTCCTGTCGGAGTATTGGCGCCGTGAAAATTGACCATGAGCTTGTTTTCTGCGGTGAAGCGAGCCACCGCATCGTAGAAATGCAGCCGGTCTTGAGAAGCCGAATCCATAAAATCAATCTTGATCCCCTTAACTCCGCTTTCAGCTAGCTTTTTGAATTCCTTCTGCATGGTTGCCCAGTTGTCGGCCGGATTATTGACATCAACCCAACGAACCCAGACCCAAATGCCGACTCCTTTATTAGCAGCGTATTTGGCGAGTTTGGCCACTCGGTCGATGCACTCATCTAGCGTTGGCGCCCATTTTTTCCAGCCTTCGTCGACTAGATGGTATTTCCAGCCAAATTCAGAGGCCATGTCGACAAATGGATACTGTTCTTGTTCTAAGACGCGAGTGCTGTCCCACCACGTCCAGGACGAATGGCCCGGCTGGATCCATGGGGTAGCATATCCTTGCGGGAAAAGATCGTGGTCGTGTTCCTTTGAGAGAGAATCAATGATATCGTTGTGAACAAGATCGTTGAGGTTGTTATCGACTAGAATGACTCGCCAGGGCATTTCTGTGTCGGGGGTGACGGAAAACCCTTTAGGATCTTGGAAGTAAGTGGCATGGCAGGCTTCGTTGTAAAGCGCCCACTTGATCCCACTCCAACCTTTTTCAAAGTTCCCGGCTTCTTGAATGACAGCATAATGTCCGCTCGGGAGCTCTGCTGTAATGGGAGCTGTACGAATGTAACTACGTGGATTTTTGGTGTCTTTCTTGAAGTTTTGAATGCTGGACGGACTCCACACGCCTTCACAGGGCCCTAAAGCAGAATTGGCGTCTTGGGTCCATAGAGTAGCCCCGTCTGTAAAATGGAATGAGGTGGTTTCGTCTGAGATCTTGAGGTCACTCTTTTTTTGAGCAAACGGCGCTAAATCATAACGAAATGCAACGCCATTATTGTAAATGCGAGCTTGAATGATGAGTGGCGAATCGGGTGTTGTCACCTTGTATTCGTTGTATGTTACCTTCCCTTGTGGGTATTTCCCCCTCGTCGGGAAGGTTCGCGTGACGTTAGAAGCTGTCTTTTGAACATCTACTCCTTTGATTGATTCGTTATTGAGGTTTTTCCCGTCGATAACAAGGCCTAAATCCGAACTAAAGAGAATGGGGGACCCATCTTTCTGCAGAATATGACGAACACCATCGCTCACCGTTCCGGTTTGCGTGTTCTCTTTGGGAACTTGGGCCGCTGGTGTTATCCGACACCCTGCTGAAACCTCAATTGTCCACGTCAACTGCCCATCTGGAGAGGTCATGGAAACTGACGGCTCTGCTGCCATTGAGGCGCTAACCGTGCTTAATCCCATGGCGGTACAAGTAAGCAATAATGATTTTCTCATAAAAACGACGATTCTATTAAAAAGTACGCGTTGACTTGTCAATATCTTTCATCTCCACTCGTGGATGACGGGGGGTACCGAAAATGATTAAGCAGACTTTGGACTATATTCGGACTAATGTCATCAAAAAGCGGATTATCAAACCAAAAGATAAGGCAGAATCAATTACATTTTTCAATTATCCTTATCAGGCCATTGAGGAAGCTGTTGTCAATGCGCTTTATCACAGAGATTATCAGGAGCGAGAACCTGTAGAGATAACCATCGAACCCAAAAAGATTTCCATTCTCAGTTATGCTGGGCCGGACCGTTCAATTAGTCTGGATGCTATTCATAAAGCCGAACATCTGAAGTCACGCCGCTACCGCAACCGCCGTTTGGGTGACTATCTGAAGGAACTCCAATTGTCAGAAGGCCGTGCGACGGGTATTCCTACGATACAGGACGAATTACGCAAGAATGGTTCGGAGCCGGCAAGGATTGAAACGGATGAAGACAGAACCTATTTCTTGATTGAAATTCCTTGCAGAGAAGGATTTGAAAATGCGAGTGAGCCATTAAATGAGCCATTAAATGATAAAGAAATGCTGATTCTTAGAGAAATATCAAACAGACAACCTATTAACAGGAAATTGCTTACCCAAATTACCGGAATATCAGCCTCAACAGTTACCAGAATCATTTCGAAGTTATCTACCGATTCGTTCCTCTTGATTGAGCGCCATGGAACTAAAAAGGATGGTGGATATATATTGACTGAGAAAGGTCAAATATACTTGGAGGTGTTGAAAGCGTCTGGTGTGAACACATAGTTGTAGATTGAATTTGATCCGAGTAGTATAGACGTTTCTCCAAGAATCATGTGAAGGTGTGTCGCAAGACCAAGTTGATAACAGGTTATGCCTCGACGTCTGCCTCTGTGCATGATTCACGATGTTCATCAGAACTAATTGACAGCAATGATGTTAAAGGAATGAGCTTTACATGGATTTAGGCTACGTAGGCACGGAGAGTGCTTTTGAGAGAAAGGGGGGCATAATTTGTTCAACTGACGTATTTTTTGTCCATATTGCAACCCAACGCTGAGCAGTTGAGCCACGGTCTTGGGGAAACTTGGTTTTGTCAGTTCATATGAATGGATTTTTAGAACCTCCCTTTTGTAAATTTTGTTTTACACGTTTTAGGACGGCTCGTTGGCGAGGTCAGGTAATCTCACTTTTCTTCTCATCTTGGGCGTCTGTGGATTTTATGGATTTTTCACGGATGCTTTTGTCTTATCTCTTGTCTATTTTCCGATGTCAAGGCTCCCCTCAAATAGCCTCTTAGAGGCTTCTCTCTTCTGTAAAAGGCGTAAATAAGCGCAAGATTGATAGTTGTATGACACAAAACAACAAGGCTGCAAGCTCTTGATTTGCAACCTAGTTAAATCGATAAGTCAATAAGGGAATTTATAATCTGGTCAAATAATCCCGATATTTTTTCACTACATTACACCCTTTGAATATCAAGGGATTACAAGGTCACTGTACAGTAAATTGTAAATTTCTTGACTGCACGGCAAGGAAACTATAAAATTCGGCTTTTCTACTATTTGAACAGACGTATGATATACCCATGAGTGACAGTACACAGTCGGTAGTTCATATAGTCTTGCTTGGTATTGTTTTGTGCCTTGGATCTCGGATAGTAAACGAAAATCTCACAATTCAGGAAAACAAGGAAAAAGATAAAAGCAGAATAGAATCTTTACAGAAAGATGCCGATAAAGCTGAATTCTTAGAATCAAACGCCTTATCGGAATTAGGAAAAACAGAAGAAAGCGTCAAGGCGGAAAGAGAGCAATTTATAAAAAAACTCGATGACGAGATAAAAGAATTAGAGGAAAAATACAAACCAATGCGATAATACTAACAAAAAAACAATATGAACGATAAAATACATAATATTGTCAATTGTATTTTAATTTTTTTAGGCGTTTGTTTTTATACCTATTCGTTAAACGAACAAGAACGGATCGAATCAGCTAGAGAAAAAGATCAAAAACAGATCGCTTATTTAGAGAAATATATTAAATACAAAGAAAGCTCACGCGATAAAATAAGTGACGACATCGCGAAAACTGCTACAGAGTGGAGAGAAGAAAAGAAAAAGCTATACAATGAACACGTTGAGAGGAAAAAGGAAATTATCGACCGTAGTTACTGAAGCATCCCACCGTTAACGTTCGCGATAAGCGTGTCGTCGACCTCCAGATAAAGCACGATGTCGCCGCAAGCGTGGATCGTGATTGTGTCGTCTGATATCGTCGCAATCAAAATTGAATAGGTAGGCGGGTCGTCTGGCTGCCACTCTGGAGAGTCTTTCGGGATGTTCCCCACGTGGACGGGCCAATCTGTCGAGTATTGCTTTTCTTTGGTGATCGACGAGCTTTCTAATTCTGTCAACGAGTTCGTCTTGTATCTAACATTAAGATAAATTTCTGTAATCTCGGATCCTTCCAACAGAACCCAACCATCCGAATCTCTCTTGTTGGTGCATGTCTGCACCCACCCGCGCCCCGCTGCATTGACTCTTGGTGCCTTGACATAAAAGCCTGCAATATTTCCGTCTTCGTCGTTGTAGGGTTTCACTTGGCATGTGAAATCCCATGCCATTGTGGCATTCTCGACGGTTCGGCTCATTGGCGGGATAGTCGGGGCTTCTGGCCGTTTCCCGGAGTTAGATGATCCTGTTGGCTCAGGGCCGCCGGGAGTGTCTGCCATGTCGCTTGAATTTTGGCTTGTGCGGTTCGCATTATTGTATAAATCGGCCAATTCTTGAATACCAAGATAGGACGGTGGGCCGCACGTTAAACTTGTCTCACCCGTCAGCAAATCGCGACTGACAGATTGTACTATCGTGTTGAGATTTTGCCACTCTGGCCGCGCGTTTAGTATGCTAACGCGTCGACCTACGAAAGGACGCTGACTCGACGGGATCAACGAAATAGAGCCTTCCCACGGTGTCGAGCGGGTGTTCTTGTAGATATATTCACAGATGTCTTGATAGGGGGTGACGTCGCTTTGAGATCCTGTCCCGTCGTCGTCTTCCGGCGGTTCTGGTTCTTCGGCTGGGGTTGTCTGGTAGTCCCAACTGATAATGTAGTCGTGTCGGCTTGATGATATCGTACGGATAACGCCTACAAACGTCTTCATCAAGCGCCCGTTTCTGTAAGGCTGGAACTCTTGACGATGATCTTCTGGGATTTTGTCTCGCGGGATTGCAACAAGCTGCTTCACCTCAACATCGCACCACTGAATGCCGCGATCACCCGAATTGAGATTTCCGGAGGTATGTTGATAATTAAAGACATTGAGCTGATGATTTTTAGGTTTCTCGCCTTCATCTAGATCGTATTCTAGCGCCTTGCGTTTTTGGGTGCCCAGTAGCCAATCGGTGCCGCTCTCTTGCAACCATGGATACAACCGCTTCCAAAGCTTGATCGCGTGCGTGTCTGTTTGATATGGCACGCCCTTGATTGTGTTCTTCTGAAGGTTCATGTTCCAACCTGAACCAGAGTTCCCGAAAATAGTGCCTCTGAAGATAACGAACTGCTTTTGTGTAATTGACGGAAAAGAGGGTGCATCGTTCATGACGACACACCCTCGATTGGTTTAAGATGAAGTTGATTGTTACTAATAGAGCCTGCTTCGTAGGGTACGAAGAGGAAATAAAGCAACTTAATAACCTTACCGATAGCGACTAAAATTTTGGGTAGCTAAAGGTTCAAGACATGAAATTACTTCTTTAATAAAAGTTTTTCCAGCAGTTCTTGAGATGACTTGGCGATGTCGGCAGGGTTTTCGAGCATACCAGCGCGAAGCAAAGCCGTATTTGTGATTTGGTCTGCAACAATTCGGGCCAATTCGGGATCTTCTGCTTTTAAATCGGCCAGTTTTCGGACAAGCTCATTTTTGGGATTTAGTTCAATTTCCGGATGGGCTTCAGGGATGTCTTGTCCCATAGCCTTCATGTATTCTCGGATTTCGCTACTCATATCGTCTGCTCCATGGAGAGCAACAGCTGCCCCGGAGACAAGACGATTCCCAAATGTAATTTTGGAGAATTTTTTCCCATACATATTAATCAACCAATCCTGGAGAGATTTTGTCTGGTCTGCTGTTAGGGATTCCCCTTCGGTATCCGGTGTTTCTGGAATCGTTACATCCGCTCTGTCGATGGATTTGATTTCGGCCTCCCCAAATTTGTTAATAGCATCTAAAACAAATTGATCACCATGGTCAGTGAAGAAGGCAACTTCATAACCATTTGCCTTGAAGGATTCTAGATAAGGACTATTTTCGAGCATTTCGCGAGATTCACCCGTTAATACATAGATTTCCTTTTGGTTTTCTTTCATGCGGCTGACGTATGAGTCGAATGATGTCAGTTTACCGGGGTCTGTCATCGTTGATTCGAATCGAAGCAATTTGGCAATGGGGTCTTTATGTTGCCAAGAGGTAACGATACCTTCCTTGAGGTAGCGAGAGAATCGACTGTAAAAATCAGCATAAGTTTCAGGTTGATCTTTGGCGAGTTTGTCGAGGTGCTTGAGGAATCGGTTGGTCAAGATATCGTTGATTTTACGAATCAAAGAACTATCCTGGAGCATTTCTCGCGAAATATTTAACGGCAAGTCTTCGCTATCTACAACTCCGTGGAGGAAACGCAACCAGTCTGGCAGTAATCCTTCTGGTTTTGCATCGATCAATACCCGGTGGCAATACAGCGCAACATTGTGATCAACTCGCCCAAATCCAAATTTCTCCGGGTTTTCATCAGGGACAAATAAAAGTGCATTCAATACGATGGGAGCATCGGCGTTGAAATGCATCAGAGTCAACGGTTTTTGTTCAGTGTGCGCGATGAATTGGTAGAACTCATCGTATTCCTCAGGTTTGACCTCCGATTTCGGACGCAACCAGATAGCTTCGACAGTGTTGATGCGATCACCCTTGAAATTTAGAGGGAACCCGACAAAATTAGAATATTTGACCAAGATCGAGCGGACTCGGTATTCTTTCGCAAAGTCTTCATATTCCTTCTTGAGGTGAATGACGATTCGCGTTCCACGATCGAGGGTATCGACTGTATCGATGGTATAGGATTCCCGGCCGTCACTCGTCCAGAGCAAGCTTTCACCTGACTCATCCCAGGAGTGAGTGTAAACTTCCACTCGGTCGGCTACCATGAAGGAACTATAGAATCCGACGCCGAATTGGCCGATCAAATCCGATTTATTATCAGCTTGTTCCAGGCTTTCCAACAATTTTTTCGTACCAGAGTGAGCGATTGTGCCGAGATTCTCGACGAGCTCATCTCGCGTCATGCCGATGCCGGTGTCGGCAATTGTGATCGTGTGGTTGTCTTCATCTGTAGAAATGGAGATTTCTAACGGTTTGTCTGCTTGATAGACTGTCTGGTTTTTGAGCTGAAGGAGGCGAAGCTTTTCGAGAGCATCAGAAGCGTTAGAAATTAATTCGCGAATAAAGATTTCTCTGTCACTGTATAAAGCATTGATGACGATATCCAGCAATTGGCGAACTTCGGCTTGGAAAGTATACGATGAACTGTTACTCATAATCTAATACCTAACGAATTTATTAGAGCGAGTGAGGCTATTTATGAAGATACATATTGCGTCATAAATGGATTTTTAGGGACAAAGGAGAGAAAGATATTTCCTATTTTGAGTGAACACTTGACTCGTGTGGATATTCGGGGCAAACACGTGCGTATGTTCACTTGCCTGGCTCCGTGCAAAATTAATTTGTCGCTTCGCATTGTGGGGAAACGTTTGGATGGGTATCACGAATTACAGACGTTGATGGCGCCACTAGCATTAGCCGATACTCTAACCTTTGAGAAAAACGAGAATGGAGGACTAGCTTTCTATTGTGACCATGAAGAGATTCCCCATGATGAGTCAAATTTAGCGGTGAAAGCCGTACGAATTATGGAACGCGAGCTAGGACGCCCGTTAGCGTGGACACTAACTCTGGAGAAACGTATCCCGTTTGGCGCAGGGTTGGGCGGGGGGAGTAGCGATGCCGCCTCTGTGTTGTTGGCGTTGAATGAATTGGAACATGCTGGCTTATCTCAATCACGTCTTCTCGAACTTGCTGCGGAATTGGGTTCGGATGTCGGTTTTTTTATCATGCGTTCTGTTTGTAATTGTTCAGGAAGGGGTGAAATTGTTCAGTTGGCAGACGGGCCTGCTCAAAGATTTGTTTCGCCAGTCCTTTTGCTTAAACCGCGTTTTGGAGTGTCGACTCCCGAAGCGTATCAACATTGGGCACAATCGCGTCGTCTACCCGGGATTTCTTATGAGCCTGTTACCTGGAATCGGATTGAATTTGTCAATGATTTGGAACGCCCTGTCTTTGAGAAATTCATCTTTTTAGCCGAGGTAAAAATGTGGTTGATGCAACAACCAGGTGTTCACGTGGCGATGATGTCAGGGTCTGGCTCTACAATGTTTGCTTTAATTGATACCATTGACCGAGGACAGGAAATTGCTCAACAGGCTCTGCAGGAACTTGATCCTACGTTGTGGACTTGGTGTGGAATGGGTGGCTGTCTATAAGCTTGACGCCATACGAATCCATCAATAGGATGAAATGCCATGATCAGGTTTCTTATATTGTGTATTGCATTGTTGGCAAACGTGAGTTTAGCACAAGATGCGGCGTCAGCCCAAAAGGCTGCGCGTGAATTGTCTGGCGCCGTGAAGACGGGGGATATGATGTGGATGGTGGAAAAGATGTACCCGAACATGAAAAAGAGTTTGGCGCGGCGTCTGCCTGGCGGCATGGAGCAGTTGGAGACTACCTACCGGAAAATGGGAGAAGAAATCAAAAAACAGGGAATTCGCATCGAATCTTATGAAGTGATGGCTCCAGCAGGCGAATATCCCGTGAAAGCAGGTACTGAGATGTTGGTTGTATTGCCAATTCGGATGGTAGTTTCGATGAAAAATCCGCAAAATGGCCAGCTAGTGAGGATTGAACAGCGGAGTTTTCTATATGCAATTGCGCAGAAAGGGGATCACCCGACCTGGTTCTTTATTGATGGTTCATCATTGTCAATGAACGAATTGAGATCGTATATCTACGATATCCCACTCAATATTCCGTTGCCTCCTGTGTCTAAAAAAGTATTACGGTAAGACTTTTTAAGGATAGTGTCGTGATAGGATTTCAAGAAGGTATCTGCACCTGGGGAAGCGATGATCTGGAGTCTCAGGTGCATGAGGCCTTTTCGGCAACTGGAGTTTTTTCACATGCAGATGATTTTGAGTATCGTCCGGAACAGCAACGTATGGCCACCGCTGTGGCTCGGGCTTTATCGCAGGATACTTCATTGCTCATCGAGGCAGGTACGGGAGTTGGTAAATCTCTTGGGTATTTGTTGCCAGCAGTCAAGTTTGCTCTAGCCAACCAGCGAAAAGCCATCATTTCGACTCATACGATCAATTTGCAAGAGCAATTGTTCGGTAAAGATATCCCCATACTCAAACAGGCCCTAGGTACCGATTTCTCTGCTGCCCTCCTTAAAGGGCGTCAAAATTATGTTTGTTTGACACGCCTTCAAAGGGCTTTGGTTCAGAGCGATGATTTGTTTTCTTCTTCAGAGTCTGGCGAGGTGAGGAGAATTGCAGAAATGGTTCGCCAGGGGTGTACCGACCGTAGCGATTTTAATTTTAGATTGTCCCCTAAGGTTTGGGCTTCTATTTGCAGCGAACCTCAGTTGTGTACGATGCGTACGTGTGGCCCCAATTGCCCGTACCAGGTCGCCCGGCGTATGGTTCAGGAAGCTAATCTCGTGATTCTGAATCATACTCTCTTTTTTGGGCTGCTAGGTCAAATGGCTGAGTGTGAACAAGAGGATGACGAGGGGTTTGTGTTCCCCAATGACTTTGTCGTGTTGGATGAAGCCCATACGATTGAAAACATCGCGGCTCGGCAACTAGGTGATGAAGTTTCACATCATTGGCTGAGGTATGAACTTCAACGTCTGTATAACCCTGTTACACGCAAAGGGCTTTTGAGAGCAACAGGTAATGTCGAACTTTTTGCTCTCATTAAGAATACCTTAGAATCTTGTGATCATTTTTTTGAACATGTACGAGATAACCTGGAGCTGGAGAAACGATCCCGTCCATTGCGCCTGACTACCCCCGATTGGGCGGTCGATTGCCTGAGCTCGCCATTAACGACCCTTATCGGGACATTGAAAGAAATTGCCAAGGAGGAGGATAGCGAAGTCTCAAAAGCCGAATTCCAGGATTATGCCTCTCGACTGGATGAATATCGACTTTCATTAAAGGCATTGCTCGAGATGGACAATACGGGGAATGTGTATTGGGTGGAAAAATCTGCTGAAAGTGGCCAGAATACGATTATTTGCTCGGCCCCCATTGAAGTTTCGGCCATTTTACGGAAGAAACTGTTCGAGGCAGGACGTGGTTGTGTGATGACCTCGGCCACCTTAGGTACAGGAGAATCTGGTATGAAATATTTTGCAGGGCGTGTTGGAGCAGAAAATGTTCCAGGTATTCAGATTGGTAGTCCATTTGCTTACCGAGATCAAATGCGTCTTATTGTTGCCCGTTCTATGCCAGAGCCATCGAATCCGGAATACGAGCGGGAGTTGCCGCAATGGATTGTCCGGTACTTGACTGAATCGGACGGGAGAGCTTTCGTTTTGTTTACAAGTTACCTGCTGATGCGTCGCATGGTGGAAGCCGTGCATGAGTCATGTACCAAACATGGTTGGACTCTGTTAGTACAGGGTAGTGGCGTTAGCCGAGATTCGTTGATTAGGGATTTTCGGCGCGATGTCCGTAGCGTCTTGTTCGGTACGGATAGTTTTTGGACTGGTGTTGACGTCCCAGGAGAAGCTCTTTCTAATGTGATCGTGACGAAACTCCCCTTCGAAGTCCCAGATCATCCACTTGTCGAATCTCGGATTGAATGTATCAAAGAACGCGGAGGCGATCCATTTATGGAATACTCTCTCCCTGAAGCTATTTTGAAACTACGTCAAGGCGTTGGCAGGTTGATTCGTAGTAAAAAAGACTCAGGGATGGTAGTCATTCTTGATTCTCGTGTAGTAACAAGACGCTACGGGCTTCGTTTCTTAAAAGCTCTCCCGGATACCGTTATTGAATACGTCTAACTTTCCCTGAGCAGTCGGATAAGGCAGGTTGTGGTATGGCAGGGCTTTGGGAGGGGGTGTGAAAGGCTAAACGGGGGGGGTATTTACAACAGGGAAAGCAATTTGTCACATATCTGGCGGAAACGTCACGCAAAGCCCCTGTATTTGGCGAAGGCTTTCCGTTAGAGATATCCCAATTCGAGGCGTTAAGGCCCGAAGGTCAAGTAACCTGAAAACGATATATGAGAATTTTACGTGCATTCGTGATGACGTTGTTGATGTTGCCATGGCTGTTGTGTGCTGATGACAAACAAATAACTATCGGTCTTATCCCATCTGAAGACTCCCAGGCAATGATTGAAAGTAGCCAACAGGTCATTGATCAACTCGAAAAAAAATTGGGTGTGCCAGTCAAACCTTTTGTCGCTACAGACTATAATGGAATCATCGAAGCGCTTCGTTCAAAAAAATTAGATGTTGCTTATTTAGGGCCATTTTCTTATGCACTGGCGAGTTCTGTGGCGAATGCGGAGGCTTTTGCGGTGGCTGTGACGAAGAAAACAGGAGGAAGTTCCTATCACAGTGTGATTATTGCTCACAAGGACAGTGGCTTGAAGAGTATTCAGGATTTGAAAGATCACACTTTTTCTTTTGTCGATCCCAGTTCGACCTCAGGACATTTGTTCCCTAAAGCCGGATTAATGAAATTGGGGATTGATCCTGACAAATATTTTTCACGCCTTCTGTTTTCTGGCTCTCATGATGCGAGCATTCTGTCTGTGGCTAACAAGAAGGTTGATGCTGCGGCAGTTGCTGATCGTATTCTGGCTTCGGCTATTGCGCGTGGCATTGTTCAAGAATCTGATTTTGTCATTTTGTGGAAGTCCAATGCGATCCCTGAATCACCTATGGTGTGGAGACGAGATTTGTCTCCAGAATTGAAAGGCAAACTTGCAAAAGCTTTTTCTGAAATCAAGGGCTTGCCCTGGGGAGACCAGGGGGTGCTCAACGGGTTCCAAAAGACCACTGATCAGGCATATGACATTATCCGGGAGACAGCTAAAATCCTCGATCTTGATTTGAAAGGAATGAAATAATGAATAATGCAATTGCCATAGCCCAACTTGTAAAAGATTATGGGACTAATCATGTTCTGAAAGGAATCGATTTGGAGGTCCCGCGTGGGCAATTCCTTGTCATTCTAGGGCCGTCTGGTGTTGGTAAATCGACGTTGTTGCGTTGTATGAATCGTCTGGTGGAGCCTACCTCGGGATTATTGCAGATTGCGGGATTTGATGCCACGGATGCGAAGCAGACTCGGATGTTGCGTCAGCATGTTGCCATGATTTTCCAGAATCACAACATTGTTCCGCGCTTGAGTGTTCTTAAAAATGTGTTGACGGGGCGCTTGGGCTCTGTAGGTACCTGGTCGTCTCTATTCCAACTGTTTCGCAAGAGCGATGTGGAAATTGCTATGGAATGTTTGAGACGTGTGGAATTAGAGCACAAGGCAAACGAACGAGCTGACTCGCTATCTGGCGGTCAGAAACAACGTGTTGGTATTGCCCGTGCTTTGGCTCAGATGCCACAGGTAATCCTAGCTGATGAACCTGTTGCTAGCCTCGATCCCAAAACGTCGCGTATTGTTTTGCAATACTTAAAAATGGCTGCTAACGATCTTGGCATTACTGTGATCTGTAATTTGCATCAGGTCGATTTCGCGAAGGAATTTGGAGACCGTATCGTTGGTATTTGCGATGGAAAAATTGCATTTGATGGAACTGGCGATGAATTGACTGGAAGTGATTTGAAACGCATCTACGAAGTGGCCCCACGCATGGCAAAACCCGTTAGCGAAGAAGATGACGACGAATCGGTAAAGAAACCTGGTCCGTCAGTTTTACAACCTGTAAATGGAGATATTTATTAAGAAATTATGAGTCAGGAATCATTGACGTGGACAGGGCCAAGGCCTCAAGGCTGGTTAGGCTGGAGTAAATTGGGCGGAGGCATTTTATTAGTGCTGGTGGTACTCATGTGGAGTGCCGAAGGCTCGCAGATTAGTTGGAGCGAACTGATTGCAGGATTACCGCAGATTGCTGATTTCATCTCTCGGACGATTCCACCGGATTGGGAGATCCTTGGGCGTTTGGTGCGACCTGCTCTTGAAACCGTACAGATTGCCATTTGGGGTACCCTGTTGGGAATCATTATGGCTATTCCTCTGTCTTTCTTAGCAGCTCGTAATATTAATAAAAGTAAATTTTTGTATACGACAACTCGGCAAGTACTCAACGTGACGCGCGGCATTAACGAATTGATCATGGCGTTGGTGTTTGTGTCGGCTGTTGGTCTTGGCCCGTTCCCGGGGGTTCTGGCTTTAGCGTTGCATGGCGCTGGAATGTGTGGCAAGTTTTTTGCCGAGAGTATTGAAGAGATTGATCAAGGCCCGATTGAAGCCTTGCAGTCAACTGGTGCTGGTTCTCTCCAAGTCATCGTATTTGGGGTGTTACCCCAGGTTATTACGGCTTGGATTGCCACTATTCTCTACCGGTTCGAGGTAAACTTGAGACAGGCAACCGTATTAGGAATGGTCGGTGCTGGTGGCCTTGGCTTTGAATTGGTTAGTAGTATCAAATTGTTTAAATACCAGGAAACGGCAACGTGTATTATCGTCATTACGGCAATGGTTGTTGCGTCAGATGCAATTTCTAACAAATTAAGGGCGATGATTCAGGGTAGCCGCCGATGACTCTTGGCATTGCCTCCATGATATGAACTTTTAATAAACGATGAAATGGAATTATTATAACCCGGTATCGATACATGGTGGAATCGGTGTTTTAGAAAACCTGCCGACTATTGTTGGGAATCGAACGGCTCTACTAGTTGCGTTCCCTGAAGCTGCTGAATTAGGCCTGTCTCAGCAAGTCGAAAAACTATTAGGAGACCGATTGCAAGGAGTCATTTTGGATGTGCGACCCAATCCCGATGTTTCTTGGTTACAAGATACGTACGCTGAGGTCTGGCAACGTTATGCTCAAGTTGACTGCATTATTGCTTTGGGGGGAGGAAGTTCCATCGATTGTGCCAAGGCCTTGCTATCTGCTACCTCGACGAGGGATTTTAGACCATTGCTTGAATGCCTCCGTTCGGGGAGTTCGGTGCCCTTCTGCGGATGCAAAAAATTGATCGCTATACCAACGACAGCCGGAACTGGAAGCGAGGTAACGCCATGGGCAACGGTGTGGGATAGTGGAATGGATCGTAAATATTCTTTGCATCTACCCTGGACTTGGGCGGAACATGCTATTGTGGACCCGTCCCTGATGGTGTCTTTGCCAAAATCAGTGACGTTGGCAAGCGGATTGGATGCTATGTCGCATGCGCTCGAATCAATTTGGAATGTGAATCGTAACCCTATTTCTGCAGGATTTGCTTGTCAGGCTATTGGATTGGTCATGGCGACTTTGCCAACCTTGATGAATGATTTGGGGAATGTGGCTCTTCGTAAGAAAATGGCAGAAGCCGCCCTTAAGGCTGGGTTGGCTTTTTCTAATACAAAAACGGCTCTAGCACATTCTATTTCGTATGAATTTACATTACATAATGGGTTGCCGCACGGTATCGCTTGCTCGTTCTGTTTGCCGCGTGTGATGCAATTGGCTTTTGGCAGAAATGCTGAGGTTGACAATCTCTTAAAAGATATTTTCCAGGTGCAAACCCCTGTGAACGCAGTGGAACGATTGACCCAATTCCTTGAATCGATGGGCGTCGCAACTCACCCAGACGCTTATGGTGTAAGCGAAGAAGAATGGGCGTCTCTCGTCAACCGGTCATTGGAAGGGGCTCGTGGGAAAAACTTCCTCCCTGGTACTAAATGACTCATTGAGTTCTGGTCAATTCCCCGATGTCCTGAAGGGATTCTCTCTCAGATAAACTCTCTACATCGCAAGGTGTGGAGAGTTTTATCATATAGATGCCTGGCATGAATTGACCTCATGAGTGAAAACCCCACGCGAAAGGATCTACTGTCGTCAACGTAATTGCAAATAATATGTTCATGTTCGATATTACTTTTTTTGTTATTCGTTCTCAAATTGAACATCTGGATATTTCTTTTTGAGGTAAATGGTTTGTAGGTTTTTAACATCAGCCTCACTCATGGAAGAAATTTTTTCTTTGAGTTCCATCACTTGCAAAAGCGGTTTTTTCTGTGATTCTGGCAAATAATCTTTCCAATCAATACCCATATATTGCATGATCTCAAGTTCATTAGGATCAAAGGGAACAACTCTCGGACTATATGGGAAAAAAACCTCTGATCGACAGGTAACATACATGTCTTGAACATGATGCCAAATTTTCTCCATTGCCAACTCAAACTGATGATGGTCTTGTTGATCCCAAAATCTTAAAAACCAACGCCAATATGAGTTGAGATAAGACGCGTCTTGTTTCTCTAATTTTCTGTATATTCCATACTGCATCAATCTGTTCTGCGATAAAAATCCTCCGGAAACATAATGTGCCTGGTTGATAGCCGGAGAATCCTTAACTGCCCAGAAAGAAGCCCGTTGCCAATCCTTTAATAACTCTGCGTTCTTTTCAAGTTCGTTGCGTTTCGGGTCTACTGGTTTCAAGGGCTTCTCTCCATAAGCAAGTTGGTCGTGATAAAAACGTACATCTACAGGAAATCCTGTGCCTTTTTCTAACAATGAAGTAAATATGCCATTCAATATCGTTTTTGTAGAATAATTATTTAAAATTCTTACATAATATCTACCAGGTTCACATACATAAAAAGATTTATAAACGCCACAACCATTAAAATCATACGCACGAGTACGAGCCAATACGGGTGCGCTAATGATCTGTTTTATCTCTTCCCCTGAAAATTGAGTTGGTTCTCCAGGTTGAGTTGGTTTTTCAGGAATATCGTCTTTCCTTACTTCTATCACATAATCCAAACATGAGTCACGACCTCCATCCTGTTTGTCATAATGGTAAAAATACAATGCCAACTCATACGAACCTTCCGGTACATCAATAACAGTCCACATATCTGGCCCATCGAACCCCTCTGGATAGTTTTCCCCATTTCTGTCCATTGATTGAGCTGCGGTACGAGTCCCTGTGTGGGGATTATAGATCACATTGCGATTTTCTAAGACATTCCCTTGGAAGAATTGATTCCAGATTCCACCATCGCTTACATGGTGAGGTCCTATCAAACAACGGTTTTCACGTATATATGGTAATTCCTTAAACTCCAATGTGTCGTCTTCCAAAATCCATGGAACGGTGCTAGCGCCAATTTTATCGTTTCGGGGCTGGTCAGTACCGCAAAGCAATGCCATATGCGCCCCGTAACGTTGGCACCAATCCCCTTGCGTCGCCCAATCTTCCTTCCAAAAAACAATAGGAGACGTACCCCCTTCACTTAAAAGACGATCGCGTTTGGCCCATTCATTGTCCCAAGCAGAGTTTTGGGGTAATGGTGGAGGAATAGGATTGGAAATCGAATGACGCTGTTTAGGAAGAGACAACGTATTCCGCGAATTACCTTGATGAATTTCCACCAAGCCTTCTCCGTACGTCGCGGCATACACGTATCCTCCTGGCAACACCAGGAACGATTTAATGCATGGAAATGCATTTTTTCCAGGAAACTGGCTTTCTTTGATCTTTGTTAATGTTGAAGAATTCAGTAAACACGCACCCTGTTTGCGAAAACCAACCCAAACTCCTTCCCGGCTCTCCGCGATGCATGTGATGAAATCTTCCGGTAAAAGCTTTTCGGAAGAAACAGTAGATGGGCTGTGAGGAACGACAATATCCCAAAGACCTTTGTTCTTTTCTATATAATTCTTTCCCCTTATATAATGCCACTCGGGCTTCCCTGTGCGTTGTTTCCAAAAAGCCAACCCGCTGTGCGTCCCAAGAAGTACCATCCCATTTTGCAAAACCGATATGTCGTTACACAAATTGGACGGCAATCCTTTTCCCTTTGCCTCAAAGGGCTGTCTCGAACGGTTGTTTTTATCCCAACTCCATGGCGCCTGCCCCGAATAAAGAAGTTTACGTGGCTCTCTTCCCGATATCACAGAAACGCCACTGCACTGGTAGGCAATCCATAAATTCCCCTTGCGGTCGTAAACAAGAGAAGCAACCTGGTCTTCCTGCAAGCCGTCCGCCCTGCTCAATGTGTGCCAAGATTCATCTGCCGGACAATAGATCGTTACCCCTCCAGATGTTGCTATTGCAACCTCTCCGGTTATCGGAGATACCGACAGATCAAATATCCGTTCTCCTGGTAGCGCATTGTCTCGATTATAACAGTTCCATTTTTCACCGTTAAACACGAAAACTCCCTGATTATCAGTTCCTATCCAGATTCTACCTTGTTTATCTTCGGCTATTGCATAGCAATTAACATGATGTTCTAATCCGGAATAGTAAGATACTTCCATCCAGGAATCCTGATTGCGTTTGCTATAATCTCTTTCAGGATACAAACGATAAACGCCTTCCCCTTCGCTGATCACCCAAATCGATCCATCTGACGCTAATAAAGCTCCTGTCAAATACTTCGCTGGACAAGGCGGCAATTTCCCGTCAAATTCGATCGTTCTAGCTTGAACGTATAGAGAAAAAAACGGGAAAATTATACTAATTATACTAATTATACTGATTATACTAAATATCTTCATAACTCCTTAATTTAATTTTATCTGTTCTATTTTTTTCAAATATTGTTTGATTGTAAAATCATCTTTTTGTGATTTAGCAATATTTAAGCCTATTGTCAATAAGTCTTTCAAATACTCTTTATTGCTATATGATATTGGGTAGGATTTTACAAATTCATGTGCCACATCATTCAATCTTTCATTCTTCCAAGAACCTAGTAAATCAATATACAAATTCACAAACCTCTTCCTTGTATTGTTACAAGTTTCTAACGAAGAAATGACCTCTTGAAGGAAAAAAACAAATTTTCTTTTTTGTTTGAGATTTAATTTTGTCAGATAAACAATACTCTTTCATTCTTTGTAAAATATTGCTGCTTGTTTTATGATCATAATGAATCTTCATTTCAGAAAGTTCGGAGATGTTCTCGCAAATGAGTTTCCACGCATTTCTCAAATAAATTTCTTGAGATGTGGCAGATTCTTTCTTATCTACTAAATATGATAGGATATGAAGTATTTCTTTGTTTTTTATCCCTTTCATTTTAGGGATTACATGACTTTGAATAATATATTCCATAAATGCGGGTTCTTCATGAAAAGCTGTCTGAAGCCCTTTCATAATATTTTTTAAATTTAATCCAAATTGTTTTTTTGAGATTTTTCGTAATTTTGCTTCCCATGCTGGATAATTTTTTCTGTTACATTTTATTGATTCTTCAACTAGTTGATCTCGCAGAGACAAATCTTTTACTAGACAAGCCCAATAAAACATAGTGGTTCTCTTTCTATTGTCAGACAGACCTAAATAATGATCTAGTACCTGAATCATGATAGCAGGGCCTTCCCAGGGGATAGAGAGCCCACCCTGTATCCAATTCCATCCTCCACACACATTATTGCCGATGACCCAATTGTTTTCAGATTTTTTCCAGATAAATGCACAGTGCCCTGGCTGTCCTACCGGATATGCAGGGATACCTTTAACTCTGCAGAAACCACTAGCACCTTTTGAAACGGCTCCACAAACTCCCCCATACTCAATATATAATTGCAATGAAATAGGTTTGTTATCATAGAATAGGCTTCCTTGATGAACACTAATCCCATTCTTGTTTTTAGACCGATATGGAATAAACCCAGTCGCCACATCACCGATATTTGATGGCTTTACCTTGTCTTTTTTATCTAAGTAGTCAAGGGCCCATTGATAATCACTCGGATCTCCTATAGATTCTATAGTCATCAGAAGAATACTCATTTCCCACGGCCGAAGATGCTCAAATTGCGGAAATAACCGACCTTCTAAATAAGATTTCTTATAATAATCTATCTTAGAGTATAATATTTCATCGTCGTATTTATCTGCTAAAATAGAAGCGCCTACAATAAGGTTTGTTATGGGGGGGGGGTTAAATTTCTATTTTCTTTTTTCCAAAAATTATAAATAAAATTAAACGTTTCTTTATTGATTTTATTAGAGAATGCTAAATCTTCAAATATAGTAGTTTTTTGACATAACCAATTTACAAATTCACGATCTTTAAGTGCATTACATATTTTTAATTTACGCATTGCATCTGATTGAAAACAAAATCCTACATGCGTAGTCAACATAAATTCTTTATCGGAAAGAAGATGATCAATATAATTTGAATTTGTTCTATTTTTTTCAATTTTGTAGTTATCTCATTCTTACAAAATTCAGTTATTTTTTTACAATCACCTGAATTTAGTGCCATCTCAATTCTAGACGACGCATAGACTTCTTCAATATAGTTGCAAAAAAATAGAAGAATGGTAGTCAATAAAACGACGTTCAAATACCTGAAACAACAGATACGATAGATTCTCGTTTTTTTTGTCAAACTGTCTTTCATTTGTATAAAAATAGCATTGAAGCACTCCGAGTCAATATTTTTTCTCCTAGATGCAAAAAAAGGGGGTCTGTTTCAAATCTGCTGGTTCCATCAAAGTCAGTTAGTATGACTCTCAGTAGGTGGCCCAACCCTTGCATTGGCTTGTAATACCTTTTACAAGCTTATTATGTTCAACTATTTGTGTTAATTCAAAGGTTGACTCATGGGCCAATCCTGTCAACTGAAATCATCACTCTTAGTCGAGCTCAGAGTTGAACGAAGAGGTGTTTTTATACCCTAAATGTCATACTTTGTGACTTATGTGATCGATGCTCAATACCGGAGAACCGCTTTACATGGCTTGTGGTCGATCGGTGAAATGTCTTGAAGACTTCTTTTCTTCACTAACCTAGGGACAACGCCAATCGATCCAATGTGTAGGTATTGATCGCAGTAATACCTATAAAACAGCAATCAAAAAATATTTACCGCGTGCTTATCTATGTTTTGATCGTTTTCATATGACCTCCAATCTCAATGCGGCACTCGATCAAGTACGCAGCGAGGAGCTCAGGAAGGCTAGTGAAATGGACAGGGGAGTCATAGCCAACTCACGTTATTTACTGTTAAGAGGCAAAGAGAATGTACCGGAATATACAAAAAATCGAGATCTAAGAGCGAACCGCGGTAGAAAACCATCGCCCCGCGAAGGCAAGTACAAGTCTAGAGCGTGTATTCTTCTCTTTGTAAGCAAGCTTTTTGAAAGGGTTGCAGGAGTTATTAGAAATTTAGTAGGGTGCCCGGATTGATTATTGAACAGAGGCTGTTTTTGTGGAAGAGTCAAGACGTGCCCTCTAAGACTCGAGATGATTCATTTGAAGTATCTTGGAAGTTGTGTGTGTTGATATCTTTGTTGATTCACGCAGCGATAGTGGGTGCTTCATGGTGGGTTCCAGCGTCGGTGTGGAATCCTCAAAATCTGAGCCAACAGCAGAAAGGCAAAAAGCATCTTCTTGTCGAAATCCATCCGAATGTGTTGGAAAAAGCTCAAAAAGACCAAGGTAATCTTGTGGCCCAGCAGGATCAGGAACAAACAAAACCTCAATTTCTCAAAACCTCTCCAGAGCAGGAAACGGTCGAAGAAGTACCCCAATCGGAATTTATTGGCGAACGTCGCACAAAAGCGTCTGGGGGCCCTAAACCTCCGGATGATATTAAAGAATTACCTGCGCAGGAAGGCGAGGAAAATCGCGATGAAATTGTTTTGTTTGACCAGGAACGTCAAGATGGTGTGTTAGAACATGAACAAAAGGGAAGTTATTCACATTCTCACCATGCCGTGGTACAGCGCGTTGCTCCATTGCAAGAATCTCAACAGCAGTTGCTCGTTCCTCAAAATTTCTCGCCCTCAAGATCCATACCCTCTCAGCAGATGGATATTGTTTCTTCGCCTCCTAGTGAGGCCAGTATGCTGGCCGATCCTGCTTTCCGGGAGCAAACGGGACCGGCTCCAAATGAGTTACACGGAACGGCTCTTCGTGCAGCCCAAGGGCAGGAGAGAACTAGAGAAACAGAGGATGAAGTAACGGCTCGAGACCAGCGACAAGCGGCTGACAATGGGAAAACTGGCCAGGCGGATGGCGTACAACAGAGTGAATCGGGCGACCCGACGGAGCTGGCCTTGGCAGAGACGAATTCAGATAGAACCACAGAACCCCGTGAAGATAGCATAGATAATCGAGCGGACCAGGACCAGAGTGATTCAGAAGAGCATAACAATAGTCAACGCCAAGATCTCTTGTCTAGCGTTATGGATAATGACCGAGTAACTTCTTTGCCGCGACCTGCTCGCTCCGACAAGAGTGAGCATGAGAAGGAACTGGGCCGACAGGAGGATTGGGCTCCACAACTGGCCATGCAGGGAAATAATAAGTTATCTGGTACAACTGCTAATCAGGAGCCTAGTGGGGCAGCAAGCCAGCCCAAAGTTTATTACGATCCAGCCTTTAGCCCTGACGCGCAACCGGGCTTTAGAACTGCTGAACGTAAAACCAAGACGACTGGCCGATTCAGTTTTGGACATAATGCCGCGCTTAATGTTGATGCAACGCCGACAGGAATGTATATGGCGATGGTTTATCGTGCAATTGCTGCGTGCTGGTACCGTCAGTGTGAACGTAACATGGATCTTATTGTGCCAGGGACAATTCATATTCGAGTGTGGCTGGATGAAGATGGTCGAGTCACCTCTATTCGTGAACTGGGGCGAGAAGGCGCTAGTGTTGTCCAGAAATCCTTTACTTTCATAGCTATTCAACAGGCGTCTATTCCCCGCATGCCTCCTGAAGTTAGAAAGGGACTTATTGGGGGTAAGATGGAGCTTTATTTTGATTTTAACTTTTAATTGATTATTCTTTATGCAGATGTTTCAGCAAATAGTTCATTTTTTCCAGGATGGCGGTATATTCATGTATCCGCTGGCTTTGTGTTCTGTTGTTCTCGTAACTGCCATTGTTTATCGGATCTTGAATGTCAGAACTTCGTCTATTGCGCCGCAGTCTTTGGTCAAATTGATTCGAGAAAGTTCTTCAGATCCTGAGAGTGTTAATCAGTTGGAGATGGTGGCTCGTTCATCTCGATCTCCTTTAGGACGTTTGGTGCAGACGGTTTTTGAGTATCGTGAGGCTGATGAAATGGCTTTGACTACCATCGTGGAGTCAAAGGCAAAAGAAGAATTTGTGAAGTTGCAGTCAGGGTTGCCGTTGATCGAAATGATCATTATGATTGCTCCGATGTTTGGTATTTTGGGAACGGCTTCGGGGTTGGTGATTGTTTTTGCTGCTTTTGGCTTGGAAGACAATAGTGGCCAAATTGCCCGCGGTATTTCTAATGCGCTCAATACGACTATAGCTGGGTTAGCCATTGCTGCTCCGGCAGTGATTGCCAATGTATGTTTTACGCATCACTTGGAACGTATTTCCACGAAGATGGAAGCTATTATTGCGGAATTGATCGCCTGTCGAGCAAAACGGTAAATTATTGTTCTTATGCAGTTTTATAGGAAAAAAGCATTTTCAAAAGAATCGGTGCCGATCGTTCCGATGATCGATATTTTGACGATTTTGCTCATTTTCTTCATTGTTCATACACAGTGGAAACGGCCTCAGAATTTCCTCAAAATTGATGTACCGGGGGTGGAATATATTGAGAGTGAAGAGAGCAATGTGCGACGCGGAGTGTTGGCAGTATCGGCGACTTCTGAAATTACTTTAGACGGGAAGTCCGTTTCTTTGCAAAAATTGTCAACACGCCTTAAAGCTTATCAGAAGAATTATCCAGGCAGAAAACTTCAGATTGATGTTGACCAAAAGGCTTCTTTTGGAACAGTTGTGAGTATCTGGGATATTCTGACATCTGCTGGTATTGACGTCAAAGAAGTTCCTGCCAGAATCGAAGTCGAACAAAAATAATATTTAAAAGTACGTTTAGAATTGATTGATATGCTTCTTGAAATAGTACAGTACGGACATCCTGTTTTGCGGCAAAAGTGTCGTTCTATTGAACATGTAGACGACGGAATTAGAGACCTTGCCAAAAATATGCTGGAGACTATGTATGCTGCCGATGGTGTTGGTCTGGCAGCTCCTCAGGTCAATATACCGATCCAGTTAATTTGTATTGATATCCCAGAAGATGAAGATTCGGTCTCTTTGTTGAAGGTCGATGGTGAAGATAGGAAATTGTCCGATATCATGCCTTTGATCTTTATTAACCCTTCGTTAGAGCCATATGGTGAGATGGAATCGTGTCAAGAAGGGTGTTTGAGTGTTCGTAAAATACGCGCATCTGTGGCTCGTCCTAAAAAAGTACGTGCGACGGTGACGTTGCTGGATGGCAAGACGGTAACGATAGACTGCGATGGCCTACTTGCACGTTGTTTCCAACATGAATGCGATCACTTGAATGGTGTCCTCTTTGTGGAACGAGTTTCGTCAGCTCAGCGGTTGACATTGAAGAGCAAACTCAAAAGATTATTCGGTTAGTTCGCAAGCAGGGCAAGAATGGCGTTTCGTTGATGTGTGGGAATTTTCCCAAAATGCCGAGAGAGGATGTCGCAAGGGGATTCTCGGCTACCGTGCAGACCATGGAGGCGTACAATTTCGCGCTCAAAATGGAACAAAGCTTTCTGAGTAGGGGAGGTTGTATCGAGGTAATTGAGAGCCCGAACCAAGAGATCGTAGAATTCTGGGACTGGCGTATCTGGCTCGGTAATTAGCAGAAGGAGCCGTACAAAATATGATGCTAGGGACAAGCGAGCGTATTCTTGACGAATTGTAAGCCGTGGATACACAACGGAGGCGGAAACTAGTGAATGCAGGTTGCTTTTCTTGGAGAACCTCCATTGAATGATATCGTTGAAGAAGAGATCTAACTTTCCAGAAAAGGCATTGTTAGGGCGCAATACACCGCGAGCGGCAGTGCGTATGAGACCGTAATTTTTTGTTAGCCAGACGACGATCAGTCCGGTATCCCCGATTGGATACGTTTTGAGCAGGATCGCTTGATCTTCGTTCACTGTTTTGTCGAGCTAGACTGAAGTTTGTTGTAGATTTTTGTTAAAATTTGATCTGCGGTAAATCCGTATTTTTTACGGAGTGATTCGAGATCTCCATGTTCGATGAATTGGTCAGGCCAACCGATGAGCTCGACAGGAGTGGAAACACCAGCTGCCGCGAGACATTCCAGAACTGCTGAACCAAACCCCCCGCGGATGACGTGGTCTTCGAATGTACAGACAAGTTTGGCGTGGCGTGAGTATTGGACAAAACAACTTTCATCAAGCGGTTTAATAAATCGGGCATTGATGACAGCGGTAGAATATCCTTTCTGTTGAAGCTGAATTGCGACTTCCCTTACCAACGTAATCATGTTGCCTAGGGAAATAAGAACGATGTCTGTACCTTCTTGTTCGATTTCAGCTTTACCAATGGGAAGGATTTCTGGTTGTTGAGAGAAGTCAGCCGTTTCTCCTTCGGCTTTGGGATAGCGGATAGCAGATGGACGATCGTTGATTGTGTTGATTGTGTACAACATGTTGACCAATTCTCGAACATCTTTGGGCTGCATCATGACTAAGTCAGGCAAACAGCGCAACATCGCAATGTCAAATAAACCATGATGGGTAGGTCCATCGTGTGCAGACAAACCAGCACGATCCATACAGAAACGAACAGGCAGGGATTGTAACGCAGCATCGTGTTGTATCATGTCGACACAGCGTTGCATGAATGTGGAGTAAATAGCAACGTAGGGTTTGAGCCCCTCAGTAGCCATGCCACAGGCAAATATGGCAGCATGTTCTTCGGCAATGCCGACATCGTAAAAACGTTCCGGATGGCGTTGTTTGAATATATTGAGTTTGGTGCCACCAGACATGGCTGCTGTAATAGCTGTAATGGTCTTATCTTGGTCTGCCATATTGGCTAGGGTCTGGCCAAATACTTCCGAATAACTCGGGTTCGCTGGCGTTGGCAATGTTGTACTTGTACCAATGCAATAGGAATCGAGACCGTGGAAACGAGATGGGTTGTCAAGTGCGGGTTGGTAACCGCGACCTTTTTCTGTGATGATGTGTAACAAAACAGGGGCGTCGAGTGTTTTGATGTATCTAAGTGTTTTAGACAACAGTGAAATGTCGTGGCCGTCTAGGGGACCGAAATAGCGCAACCCTAAATTTTCGAATAGCGATGAGGGGAAAAAAAGCCCTTTAGCTGAAGCTTCAACTTTAGAGGCAAAGGCTTTAGTGCTACCGCCAGCAATACGCTCGACAAATTCCGAAGCCTTTTTGCGAACCCAACCGTAGGTTTCTGAGGTTTGTAACGAGTTAAAGTAGTTAGCTAAGGCGCCGACATTCTTGTCGATAGCCCATTTATTGTCATTAAGGATGATAATGAGTCGCTTGGTTGTTTGGGCAATGTTATTGAGCGCTTCCAAAGTAACTCCGCAAGAGAACGAGGCATCTCCAGCAACGGCGATAACGTGGAAGTCTTGCCCCATGCAGTCTCGTGCCGCACAAATACCTAATGCTGCCGATAATACTGTGCCCGCATGGCCAGCTCCAAATGCATCGTGCGACGATTCGGTACGTTTGAGAAATCCGGAAATCCCATTGGATTGCCTCAGGGTATGCATATCCTTTAGCCGCCCTGTGAGGATTTTATGGATGTAACCTTGGTGTGATACATCAAAAAGAATTTTATCGGTCGGTGTGTTAAAAACGCGATGTAGAGCGATTGTTAATTCAACGACCCCGAGATTAGAACCCAAATGCCCACCGGTGACAGAAAGGGAATTGATTAAAAATTTACGGATATCCTGAGCGAGGATAGTTAGCTTTTCCAGTGGAAGCGCTTTAACGTCATCGGGTGAGTGAATAGAACCTAATAGTTCTGTAATCTCAGGAGAGAGTGAAAGGTTCTGATTCGTCATGATGAGGAGATGGCTTGTTAACTTCAGTCGTATTCAATTCCGGATTTTCAAGAGTCTTGATGCGAAGCTCTGCGTCTCGCAACATAGCTTTGCAGCGACGGATGATTCGGGTGCCTTCTTCGACTAAGCTTAGCATAGTTTCTAAATCTGTAACCGGAGCATCAGTTTGCTGAACGATCTCCTCCAACCTGGCAATTGATTGTTCAAATGTAGGAGTCTCCTGGGATTTTCTGGGTGGCATGGGAAAAGGAAAATAAATGGTTACAAGTCAGTCTCTATTGGGAGCATGTGGTAAGTCAGGCGTTTCCTCAAAATCATCAGCTAATTTCCGTTGAAGTGTTCTTCGGCTGATACCGAGGAGTTTAGCGGCTGCCGTCCTGTTGTTTCCTGTGATTTGCAAGGCCATGCGAATGGCTTTTCGTTCAAGGGATAATAGATTCAAACAGTCTGGTTGGACAAGCTGAATATGTGTTATTGACGAAGTCTCTTCTGTTTGATTTGTAATATTGTTTGGCGCTACTAGAGGAGGGGAGGAGCTTATCGAGGGCGGGAGGTGTTGTAGGTCGATAAAATTGCTGTTACTCATAACAACTCCGTGTTCGATAGCGGTCCGAAGCTCGCGAACATTTCCGGGCCAAGAATAATGAAGTATGGCTTGCGCTGCTTGGTCGGTTAATGGTTTTAGAGGTTTTTTGTTCTCCTGAGCAAATTCATTGAGAAAAGCATTCGAAAGCAAAATGATATCATCCTGACGTTCTCTCAATGGGGGCATGTCGATTTTCACAACGTTAAGACGGAAGAAAAGGTCTTCCCGAAAAGTCCCGTTAGCAACGAGTTTCTTGAGTGATTTGTTTGTAGCGGCAATGACTCGCACATCGATGGGAACTGGGGTGTTGGATCCCACTCGTTCGATGGATCGTTCAGACAAAACTCGAAGCAGTTTGACTTGGGTGGAGGCATCGATCTCGCCAATCTCATCGAGGAAGAGGGTTCCGCCTTCTGCTTCCTCAAAACGTCCAATGCGTTTCTGAATGGCTCCTGTAAAAGCGCCTTTTTCATGCCCAAATAGTTCACTTTCGAGAAGTTGGGGGGAGAGTGCTGCGCAGTTAACAACGACAAAGGGGCGGTTGACTCGAGGTGAGAGAGAATGGATAGCGTGGGCTACAAGTTCTTTGCCCGTGCCGCTTTCTCCTTCGATGAGGACGGTAGTTTTGCTGGGAGCTACTTGGCGGATGATTTGAAAAACGCGTTCCATGACTTGCGATTTTCCCAGCAATTTGTCGAGGCCTTTGTCGGGATGCAGTGAGGCTTTCAGTTGTTTGTTGGCAGACTCTAGAGATCGGGTTTTGAGCGCTCGCATTAACAAAAGTTCGATCTCATCTAGATTGAGCGGCTTGGTGACAAAGTGGTAAGCCCCGCGACGCATGGCTTCCACCGCTGAGTCGACTGACCCATAGGCCGTCATAACTATGCAAACGGGTTGTGGATCTTTTTTTGCAATAGAGTCGAGAAGGTCCATCCCGTTTTCACCACCCAGGCGAAGGTCGGTAAGAACTAAGTCGACTGGCTCCATGTCAAGCAACGCCTTGGCTTGCGCAAGGCTAGAAGCTGTATAGATATCATAGCTGTCTTCCAGTGCCATGCGCAGTACATCGCGCGTTGGTTTTTCATCGTCTACGACTAATAAAATCGGTTTAGGCATAATGTTTAACACTTACTATTATTGAAGTAGACGAGCTGCTGGATCTGTACGTGGGAAAAACATGGCAATAGTCGTTCCTTCTCCTGGGTGGCTAGCAATGGTCATATTCCCACCGTGGTCTTTAACGATGCGGCGTACAATCAATAGGCCTAGTCCTGTCCCTTCTGATTTGGTTGTCAAAAAAGGTTCGTAAATGCACCCCATGACTTCCGGTGGAATCCCACTACCTGTGTCAGATACAACAATGCGCACTTCGTATGCATTACACTCGGTCTTGATAAGGATGGAACCGCCACTGGCTGGTATAGCTTGGTAGGCATTCTTGATGAGATTGTAAAAAACTTGCTTGATTTGTACTGGATCCATGTCCATGACTGGCATGGAAGAGGCTAAATCGAGATTGATGCGTATATTGCGTTCCTCGATCTCAGGACGCAAAAACTGAATGATTTCTTCGATGGTTGCATTCAAGTTGAGAGGCTCTACATTGGGTTTGGTCGGGCGAATGGCATGGAGAAACTGACGGAGAATGGCGTCTAGTCGTGTCACTTCTGTGCGCGAAGTCTGTACGAGTTCTCGCAACGATTCTGCCTTGTCTCCTGGTAATTGGTTAAGTTTGCGCTCTAACAATTGTAAATGAAGGCTGATTGCGTTGAGAGGATTCCCAATTTCATGGGCCACTCCTGCCGAAAGGAGGGTGAGTGAATTCAATTGTTCCGCTTCGAGAATTTCTTCGGTCTTGAGATACCTATCTGTTTCATTGCGAACGAGAATGAGGTATCCGGTGATTTTTTCTTCACCAAATGGGGAAACAAATATGTTGAGATAAAGGTGCTCAGGATAGCGAATCTCTGTATCAAGTGATATGGCGCCTCCGCCTTTCGTGATTTCTCCCCAGGCTTTCCCCCCACCAAAAAGTATTCCAAGATCATCCGAAACAATGTCGCTCGCCCTTTTATTGAGCAATTTGCTTGCAGATTGATTAACATAGACAATCTTACCGCTAGTATCCAATAGGATGACTCCTTCTTGTAGGGCCTCAAAAACCTGCTGAAAGAATCCCTTCTGTTCAGAAAGTTTTAATAAAAACGCTTGAAGCTCCGAATTATCAAGATGCCCCAAACGTGTGATGAGCTTTTCTACTGTTCCTTTCTTCATGACAGTGTAGGGTACGTATCCTTCTAACATGACATACCCAGAAAATGCAAGATGAACAGGCGTAAAAATGATTTTTTACCTGAGTTTGAAAGAAGAAAGATTGAGGAACCTAACTTCTATTGGCGAAAAAGTTAGTTGCCCATTGGGTGAATTCTGGATAATGGTACAATTCCTGCTTTCCAAGTAGAGTTGAGCGCAATAGAAAAGGGCATGTCAAAAAAACCTGTTGTACTAATTATTAGAGACGGATGGGGGCGCAACCCGTTGGGGCCGTCCGTAGCAGAGCAATATGGAGATGCTACGGTGCTTGCCCAAACTCCGTTTACTGATTCTTTGCTGGAAACATATCCGCACAGTTTGATTGGAGCGTCGGGTAGAGATGTCGGGTTGCCTGATGGGCAAATGGGTAATTCGGAAGTGGGACATTTGAATCTTGGTGCGGGACGCATTGTGTTCCAAGACTTGTGCCGTATTTCGAATGCCATTCAGGATGGATCGATTGCTTCTAACACGGTGATCAAGGAAGCGTTCGCTAAAGCATGCGGGCATCGCTTGCATTTTATGGGATTGCTCAGTGATGGCGGGGTGCATAGCCATATGGATCATTTGATCGGGCTGGTGAAGTTGGCTCACGAATCAGGAGTGTCTGATATTTGCATTCATGCCATTACAGATGGACGAGACTGCTCGCCAACAAGTGGGGCTGGTTTTCTCAAAAAGTTGGAAGAAGCTGTGGCTCCATATGGAGCTCGCATCGCTACTGTGATTGGGCGATTTTATGCGATGGATCGCGATAAACGCTGGGATCGCAATAAACTTGCTTGGGATGCAATCGTGTTGGGCCGTGGTGAACAATGTTCTTGTACCCCACACGAATATATTGAAAGTTGCTATGCACACCAGGAAACTGATGAATTCCTCAAACCGGGCATTTTCTGCTATGGCAATGAACAGAGAATTAACGATGACGATGTTGTCTTCTTTTTTAATTTCCGAGCAGACCGAGCTCGTCAACTTTCGGAAGCTTTTCTCTATCCGAATTTTGATGGATTTGATCGTGAAGTGAAGCCGAAAGTTCACTATGTGACGATGACTGAATACGATGCGAAATATCCATCACCTGTTGCTTTTGCACCAGAGGAACTTCACAAAATTCTTGGAGAAGTTGTGTCGGAAGCTGGCCTCAAACAGCTCCGTATTGCAGAAACAGAAAAATATGCCCATGTGACATTCTTTTTCAATGGCGGGGTAGAGACCTGTTTTGAGGGTGAAGACCGTATTTTGGTCCCCTCCCCGCGCGATGTCGCAACGTATGACTTGAAACCTCAAATGAGCGCCGAACAAGTCGCGCAAAAATTTGTAGAGGTCATTGGAAATTACGATGTCGCTATTCTCAACTTTGCCAATCCGGATATGGTCGGGCATACGGGTATTGTAGAAGCAGGAATTAAAGCTTGCGAAGCTGTCGACAAAGGATTGAATATGGTTGTCAGCAAGATCCTCGAGTTAGGGGGCAAAGCCCTCATTACTGCTGATCATGGCAATTGTGAGCACATGAGAAATGAAGACGGATCGCCTAACACGGCTCATACGACGAATTTGGTCGATCTGATTTACGTGGGGGCGGACAAGGATTCAGTATCTTTGAATAATGGCATTCTGGCAGACATTGCTCCGACTATGCTCGATCTTCTTGGTATTGCTATCCCTTCGGAAATGACTGGAAAGAGTCTGGTCGTTCGAAAATAAGCCTGATTAACTCTGGTTTCTAAAGATCCTCAGAAGCGAGAAGCTGGGCCTCTAAAAAAGGCGCTCTTCTCGCTTTTTTACATACAAATGCTAGTTATGAAGGCTAACCAATAGGCTCATATGAACGGATAGGTAAATAAAAAACAACAACACACGGAATAGCAATAAGACCTGAATGATCAAAAAAAATGAAAAAAGTCTTGTCATGGCGGATCAAATGAGTAGAATTGCGGCCCCATATAGCACCTCAGGGTGCAAGAAATGAGTTTTTTATCGGGGGCGCCTCCGGAAAAAAGGCCGGTTCCTGCTAAGCAAGGATCGATTTCTTTGATACTGGAAAGACGCACCGACGAACTAAAACCAAGCAGGAAACATGCCGACAATCAATCAGCTCGTCCGTAAGGGACGTATTACTCCAGAAGAGAAGTCAAAGTCTCGCGCCCTCCACGGTTGCCCGCAGCGTCGTGGTGTTTGTCTTCAGGTTATGACCCGTACGCCTAAAAAGCCTAACTCGGCTCTTCGTAAGGTTGCTAAGGTGCGTTTGACGAATGGTGAAGAAGTAATTGCTTATATTGGTGGTGAAGGCCACAATCTTCAGGAACACTCGATTGTTCTTGTAAGAGGGGGTCGTGTTAAAGACCTTCCAGGTGTTCGTTATCACATTGTACGTGGCGCCTTGGATTGCCTTGGGGTAGACAAACGTCGCCAAGGCCGATCCAAATATGGTGCTAAGCGTCCTAAGGCGGCTAAATAAACCTTCTCTTTAACCTTTATTACTAAAAATTGATACTATGGCTCGTCGTAAACGCGTCTATAAGAAAGTTGAACATCGTGACCCTCGTTACGATAGCGTCCTTGTTGGAAAACTGATCAGCAAGGTAATGTTGGATGGCAAGCGTTCTCTTGCTGAACGTATCGTTTATTCTGCAATTGATCTTGCCAACGAAGGGACAGATACTGTTGATCCATTGGAAATTTTGACGCGGGCTGTGGAAAATGCAAAGCCTCGTGTTGAAGTCAAGAGTCGTCGTGTTGGCGGTGCAACCTACCAGGTTCCCTTGGAAGTAGAGCCAGGTCGTTCTGAATCATTGGCGTTGCGTTGGATTGTCAATTATGCTCGTGGTCGCAAGGGTACCCCGATGTACAAGGCTCTCGCTAATGAAATCCGCGAAGCCTCTAATAATCAGGGAGCATCTGTGCGCAAGCGTGACGATGTCCACAAGATGGCTCAGGCGAACCGCGCTTTTGCGCACTTCCGCTGGTAATGATAAGCGGGTTTCCATTTGCTGCCTGAATCACATAACTTAAAGAGCAAGACCCTACATTAAACATGTCCGACAATATCAATAATCCTAACCGCAAATGCCCATTGGAACGTTACCGTAATATCGGTATCTCCGCGCATATTGATGCTGGGAAGACGACACTTTCCGAACGTATCCTGTTTTATACAGGTATGATTCACAAGATTGGTGAAACTCACGATGGTTCTACCACGACTGACTGGATGGAACAGGAACGCGAACGTGGAATTACGATTACTTCTGCAGCTATTACTGCTAACTGGAAGCAGCTTCCTGATGATGGTGTTTATAAGGCTTTTGAAAAGCAGCAGTTTCAGATCAACATTATCGACACACCAGGACACGTCGACTTCACGGCTGAAGTAGAACGTTCTCTTCGCGTGCTCGATGGCGCTATCGTTGTATTCTGTGGTGTTGCTGGTGTTCAGCCGCAAACAGAAACTGTATGGAGACAGGCCACTAAGTACAATGTGCCTCGCATTTGCTTTGTGAACAAAATGGATCGCGTGGGCGCTAATTTTGCCAATGTCCTCAGTGATATTCAAAACAAACTGGGCGCTAATGCTGCTTCTATTTTGATTCCAATTGGCGCTGAAGATATGTTGCGCGGACAAATTGACGTCGTCAATAAGAAGGCTGTCATGTATAGTGATGACGACCGTTTAGGGTCTACTTATCAAGTTGTCGAGATTCCTGATGAATTAAAGGATGAGGCTGAAGCGGCTTATGAAGAACTTGTTTCTCGTGTAGCTGATGTTGATGAAGAACTTGGTGATAAGTTCCTCAATGAAGAACCAATTACTGCGGCCGATTTGAAGGCTGCTATTCGGCGTGCCACGATTGCCAACGAATTCGTGCCTGTTGCTGGCGGATCTGCCTTTAAGAATAAAGGAGTGCAATACCTCCTTGATGCTGTGATTGATTATCTGCCTTCTCCTCTTGAAACCAAGGCAATCGAAGTTGAAAGCACGCTTGATCCAGAACAACGTAAGGCCTTGACGGTTAGCGATTCTGAAAAGCCGGTTGCTCTTGCCTTCAAACTTTGGGCTGACAAGTTTGTCGGTAAACTCGTATTCATTCGCGTTTATTCTGGCATTATTCGCAAAGGCGATACGGTGTACAATCCTCGTACTCGTAAGTCGGAACGTGTTGGCCGTTTGATCCAGATGCAGGCCGATGCTCACAACGACATTGAAGCTGTTTATTCGGGTGATATTGCTGCTATCGTTGGTCTTCGCAATGTAACAACCGGTGATACAGTGACTTGCGATGATAACGATTATGTACTCGAACCACCGACCTTCCCGGAACCGGTTATCGCTATGGCTGTCGAACCTAAGACGAAGGCCGACCAGGAAAAAATGTCTAACGCGTTAGCTCGTTTGTCCGAAGAAGATCCTACCTTCCAAGTGAAAACAGACGAAGAGACAGGTCAGACGATCATCGCCGGCATGGGCGAGCTTCACCTTGAAATTATCATTGACCGCTTGATGCGCGAATTCAAGGTAGAAGCTAATGTTGGTAAGCCTCAGATTGCTTATCGCGAAAGCATTGCGGCCCCTGCGCACGGTGAAGGTAAACTCGTTAAACAGTCGGGAGGTCGTGGCCAGTATGGTCACGTGATTATCGATGTGACACCCAATGAACGTGGCAAGGGATTGACCATCGCCAATAAGATTGTCGGCGGTGCTATCCCGAAAGAATATATGAATGCTGTTTATGCCGGGATCAATGAAGCTATGACGACAGGCGTTGTAGCAGGTTATCCGGTAGTCGATGTTCATGTGGATGTGGTTGACGGATCTTACCATGAAGTTGACTCGAATGAAAACGCGTTCAAAATGGCAGCTATCTTCTCCATGAAGGATGCTTTCCGCAAAGCTAAGCCATTCATGCTTGAACCTATTATGTCTGTAGAAGTTACTACGCCGACCGATTATCAGGGAGACGTGATGGGCGACTTGAACCGCCGCCGCGGACAAATAAGCGCAATGGAAACCAAGGGAAATATCTGCATCCTCAAGGCTATGGTTCCGCTTGCTGAAATGTTTGGCTATTCAACAGTTGTTCGTACGCTTTCTAGCGGCCGTGCTTCATATTCGATGGAACCATCTCATTTCGAACAGGTGCCACAAAACCTCGTTGACCAAATTGTCAGCGAACGTGGCGGTAAGTAAATTGGAACTCATGATTTATTAATTAATTTAAGCACCGACGTCATGCAAAATACAAAAATACGCATCAAACTTCGCGCTTTTGATTCGCGTGCTATCGATCGTTCCGCTCAGGAAATCGTTGAAACGGCCAAGCGCACTGGAGCCGAAATTGCCGGACCGATTCCACTTCCGACACGTATCGAGAAGTTTTCTGTGAACCGTTCCGTACACGTGAATAAGAAGTCTGCTGAACAATTCGAAATTAGAACTCACAAGCGTCTTCTTGACATTGTTAACCCAACGGCTCGCACGATTGACGAACTGAAGAAACTTAATCTGCCAGCAGGTGTTGATATTACGATTCGCATCTGATCAAGTGTCGTATACCAGAAGACAGTTTAATTAAGAGAAACAAAGAAAATACAAAAATGGCACTAGGACTTATTGGTAAAAAGGTTGGCATGACGCGTCTGTTTGACAAAGAAACAGGTGTCATGATCCCTGTGACCGTCATCGATGTCGCTGGCAATACCTTTGCTCAGAGAAAGACGGAGGAAAAAGACGGCTACGTAGCTGTTCAGGTTGCTTTTGATGCTCAAAAAGAAAGCCGCCTTTCTCGTCCTGTCGCAGGACACTTCAAAAAGCTTGGCGTTCAGCCAGCAAAAGTACTTAAAGAATTCCGAGTGGATGCTTCTGAACTCCCTGGGGAAGGCGCTGAACATCCTGGCGTGAATCTCTTCTCGAACGGTCAGTGGGTCGACGTGATTGGTACGTCTAAAGGTAAGGGATTCCAAGGCGTTATGCGTCGTCACAATTTCCATGGATCGCCGATGACTCACGGTTCCATGATGCATCGTCGTACCGGCGGCGTTGGCGGATGTTCTACACCAGGGCGTGTCTGGAAAGGGCAGAAGATGCCTGGCCGCCATGGTAATTTCCGCCGCACGGTTCAGAATCTGAAGGTTGTTCAAATTCGTCCGGAAGACAACGTGATCCTTGTTTCTGGCCCTGTACCAGGCGCTAAGGGTTCTTACCTTGTCATCCGCCCGGCTAAGAAAAAACAGGCAAAGTAAAGTTCTAACTTAGGAAATAGTTTCATGCCAGCTCAAATTTTTACATTAGAAGCTGCTCAGGCAGCTAACATCCAAACCGTTGGTAGTGAGAAAGGTTCTCAGGCCGTACACGATCTGATTGTTGCCTATATGGCTAATCGTCGTACTGGATCCGCTAATACGAAAACTCGTGGAGAGGTTAGCGGTAACAACAAGAAGATCTTTCGTCAGAAAGGCACTGGTAATGCTCGTCACGGAGACAAGCGTGCTCCTATCATGGTTGGTGGCGGTGTCGTTTTCGGCCCTCGTCCTCGCGATTATTCGAAACAAGTTAATAAGTCGACACGACGTCTGGCTCTCCGCCGTGTTCTTGGCGATGCTATCTCCGGTGGTATTGTCAGCATCGTTCCCGCATTTTCCGTCGCCGACGGGAAAACCAAATCCTTTGTTGCAGCCGTCAAGGAATTGACTGATGCAAAGAAGGTTTTGATTGTGGCGGCTTCATTTGATGAAGCGACCTATCTTGCAGCTCGCAACGTTCAGAATATTTTGTTGATGACGGCTGCTGAGCTTAATATCGAACACCTTATGCGCGCCCAGGCAATTGTTTTTGTCGAAAGCGCTTTGGAAATCCTTGCTAGCCGTACTGCCTAAGGCCATGAAAGACATTTATCAAGTAATTAACAAGGTACGCATCAGCGAAAAGGCGACCATGCTGCATGAAACTGCTGGAGAAATCGTTTTTGAAGTTAGGTGCGATGCTACCAAGATTGAAATCAAACAGGCCGTCAAAAAAATGTTCGGCAAAAATGTAGTTTCTGTCCGGACTGCCAACTATGACGGAAAAGAAAGGCGTCGTCGTCGCGCTGATGCAGGTAAAACCGCTCGGTGGAAAAAAGCTTATGTTCGTCTCGCGGACGGCGAAACGCTCGATCTTGTGTAACCATTGAATCAGGAAAGGAAGGAAAGAGTTATTATGTCTCTCAAGTCATTCAAACCCGTTACCCCGTCCAATCGTTACAAAGTCTGGTCTTCTTTTGACGAAATTACCAAGGACACTCCAGAAAAGAGCCTTTGCCAGCCACTGAAGAAGTCTGGCGGACGTAATAATAACGGTCGCATTACAACCCGTCACATCGGTGGGGGGCACAAACGTAAATACCGTCTTGTTGACTTCAAACGTACAAAGTTCGATATCCCGGCTGAGGTAATTGCTATTGAATACGATCCCAATCGTTCTTGCCGCATTGCTCTCATCAAGTATGAAGATGGTGTTAAGTCTTATATTTTAGCTCCTGTCGGCCTTCAGGTCGGCGCTAAAGTGCAGAGTGGCAATTCTGTCGCACCTAAGGTTGGTAATGCGATGCCTCTTAAAAATGTGCCATTAGGTACTGCTGTACACAATATTGAACTTCGCCCTGGAACGGGTGGCAAAGTTGCTCGTGCAGCAGGCCAGCAAGCTATCGTTTCTAACCGTGAAGCGGGTTATGCTCTGCTTAAAATGCCTTCCGGGGAAATCCGTAAATTCCATGAGGAATGCCTTTGCACGATCGGGCAGGTAGGCAACACCCAGCACATGAATGAAATGTCTGGCAAGGCTGGTCGTACGCGTTGGATGGGTATTCGTCCGACTGTTCGTGGTATGTGTATGAACCCGGTTGACCACCCGAACGGTGGTGGTGAAGGTAAATCGAAATCTGGTGGTGGTCGTCAGCACCTGAAATCCCCATGGGGCCATGTCAAGGGGCAGAAGACGCGTCGGCTGCGCAAGCCTAGTAATTCTGTCATCGTACAGCGCCGCAACTCTAAGTAATTTAACATTCAACAGGATTTAGTACTACAATGGGACGTTCTCTTAAAAAAGGTCCATTCGTCGATCAGAAGCTTTTGGCTAAGATTGATGCTCAGAATGAAAGCGGTGACCGTAAACCCATCAAAACATGGAGCCGTGCTTCCATGATTACTCCAGACTTCGTTGGTTTGACGTTTCTTGTTCATTCCGGCAAGTCGTTCGCGACTGTCTATGTGACAGAGAATATGGTAGGCCACAAGCTGGGTGAATTTGCGCCAACGCGCATATTCAAGGCTCACGGCGGTATTGGTAGGAAATAATTCGAATCATTTTTTGGATTATCTGAAATGTCTCTTTCATTATCTATGTTTTGCAAAGTTTCGGGATGCTTCGTGATTGCGATGCTTTCTCAGATTGCTTATGCAGCAGAGGATGGTGAAAGTACGGCAGAGTTGAAGCGGAAGATCGAGCGCCTGGAAAAACAAAATGCCTCGCTCCGCGTTTCTTACGCCCAGGCTCGTAAAGATGCTGATGAAGCGGCCTCCAAACTTGTCGAAATTCGTTCGCGTTTGGAGGCTCTGGGCGGGGCTGCTTTAGGTAGCAGCGAGGAACGTTTGGTTCAGGCTGTCTCTGATCTGGAGGTCCTCAATAAGAAGGTTCAAGACTTAGAGCAATCGTCTGTCAAATTATCAGGAGCTGTAATTGCTTATATGAAGCAGGTCGTTTCTGAGGATTCTGCTGCTCGAATGGCGGTAGAAACCGCTCTTAGAGAATTGGATGCTGTTCTGGGATTCAGACAAGCGCCCATGCGTGATGGAGCAGGTAATTTGGCTGAAGCTAACGTTTTAAGCATTGACAGCGAGTCGGGTTTACTGGTACTCAATGCCGGGCGATCCGCTGGGATGCGAGTTGGCATGCCGCTCTCGGTATATCGGGGAGCGCAGACAATTGGCGAAGCCATTGTGACAGATGTTCGCAAAGAAGTTTGTGGCGCTTTAATTCGTGAGCTTCAACAACCAGATGAACCAGTGCGAGTAGGCGATTCCGTCTCTGTCAAGACAATTAACTAATATCTTAATTTTCTCACAATAAACACTGACCACGAGGATAAATCCATGGAAGTTAAAGCTGTTTACAAATACGCTCGCATTTCTGCGAAGAAAATGCGCGATGTGGCACGCGAGATTCAGGGGCTGAAAGTTTCTCAGGCTACTGATATTCTTGCCTATACGCCTAAAAAGGGAGCATATTTGCTCAATAAAACGTTGAAGTCTGCTGTTGCTAATGCCGAGACGAACAACGAACTTTCAGCAGACGAACTTATTGTTAAGTCCGTCTTTGTCGACGAAGGACCCACCATGCGCCGTACCATGCCGCGTGCTCGCGGATCGGCTAATATGATCCGGAGACGTACGTCCCATATTACCGTTGTCTTGGAACAACAAGGAGTCTAAGTCATTCTTTAATTCAATCTCATTCATAACGCAAGTTAGTCAATAATTACTATGGGACAGAAAGTAAATCCAATCGGGTTCCGTCTCGCCGTGAACAAGGACTGGCGTTCTAAGTGGTATGCCACAGGCCAGGATTATGCTGCGAAGCTTCATGAAGATATCAAGATGCGTGAATGCATCAAGGAACATCTCAAGGAACGTCAAATCTCGGCTGCTATTTCCAATATCGTAATCGAACGTGCTTGGAATAGTGTCCGTATTACCGTTCATACTGCTCGTCCGGGCTTGGTAATCGGCCGTAAGGGAGAAGAAATTGAAAAAATGCGCGAAGATCTCAACAAGATCTGCGGTGCGAATACGCAAGTCAATATTGATATTGTTGAAATCCGTTCGCCAGAAATGGATGCTCAGCTTGTTGCTGAAAATGTTGCTGTGCAGCTAGAACGCCGTGTTTCTTTCCGCCGAGCCATGAAACGTGCCGTGCAAGTCGCTATGGAGCGTGGTGCCGAAGGTATCCGTATCCGTTGTGCTGGTCGTCTTGGTGGTGCTGATATTGCTCGTGCTGAATGGTATCGCGAAGGGAAAGTGCCGCTTCAGACGCTCCGCGTGCCGATCGATTATGGCTTTGCTGAAGCTAATACCGTTTACGGTAAGATTGGTGTGAAGTGCTGGGTTAATAAGCGTCCAGAAGAACAAGTCCAGTCCCGACGCCAGGGAGGCAATGGACGCCCACAAGGTCCTCGTGGATCTCGTCGTGGTGGCCCCCGTTCATAAGACATCATCACACAGGCGACTGAGTCCCCTGTTTATCATTATTGTAAACAAGCTTAACAAGAATATCACTTAGGAGGAAAAGATATGCCTTTAATGCCAAAAAGAGTGAAGCACCGCAAGATGCACCGCGGTAGTCGTTCGGGAAATGCCACGAGCGGCACGACGGTGGCTTTTGGTGACTTCGGTCTTCAAACACTTGATCGCGGCTGGATTACTAATAATCAGATTGAAGCCTGCCGTATTGCCATTAACCGTTACCTGAAACGTAAAGGTAAGGTGTTTATTAGAGTATTTCCGCAGAAGTCCTTCACCTCCCGTCCCCCGGACACACGTATGGGTAAAGGTAAGGGTGCTGTTGAAGGGTGGGTTGCCGTTGTGCGCCCTGGTAACATTTTGTTTGAAGTCGGTGGTGTACCAGAGTCCCAGGCGCGTGAAGCTATTCGCCTTGCCTCTAATAAACTCGGCGTCAAGACTCGTTTTGTGACTCGTCCGGGTGTTCATATCGGTTAATTTTCAACACGGAATACTGAATTATTATGTCTAACAATAGTTCCGCTAAAGATCTCCGCGCTATGTCTGCCGACGAGCTTTCTGCTCATATCCGCCGCTTGCGTGAAGAATTGTTCAATCTCCGCATCCAACAGGCGACGGCTCAACTGGAAAATAACCAGCGTATCCGTATCGTCCGTAAAGAAATCGCTCGAGCCCTCACCATCCAGGACGAAGGGCCCGTCCAGTCGAAGAACATCGAAACATTTGAAACAGAGAAATGAGTGAGCAAACTGAAACGGCTAAACAGCCAGGACTTCGTAAAACTCGCGTGGGAGTGGTGATCTCCACCAAGATGCAGAAAACTATCGTCGTGGAATACGTTGCCCGTGTACCCCACCCTAAGTTCAAGAAGATCATTAAAAAGAGCAAGAAGTTCTATGCTCACGATGAAGAAGGTAAAGCCAAGGTTGGCGATAAAGTTCGCATTATAGAAACGCGTCCTATCTCTCGCCTTAAGCGTTGGAAACTTGTGGAGATCATCGTGGACTGATCTGATTGTCATTTGAATCTTAACTAGAAGGAGATTGGTACTATGATCCAGATGGAAACAGTTCTTCAAATCGCTGATAATACTGGTGCGCGTTCTGCTAAAATGATTGGCGTTCTTGGCAAACGTACTCGCCAGGCTGGTATTGGCGATATCATCACCGCTCACATTCGTGAATCGATCCCTACAGCTTCTGTCAAGAAGGGTAGTGTCGTCCGTGCCGTAGTTGTTCGCACTGCTGCTCCTATCCGCCGTGCTGACGGTTCTGTCCTGCGTTTCGATAGTAACGCGATCGTGATTATCGACAAGGACAATAACCCTCGTGGTACTCGTATTTTTGGCCCAGTCGCTCGTGAACTCCGCGAAAAACAGTTCATGAAGATTGTCTCTTTGGCACCTGAAGTCCTTTAAGGGCTTTCTTGCACTAGACAAAAACAACCGTCTCATAGTTGTCGTTGACACTTGAGATGGTTGTTTTTTTATTGATTGGTTTCCAGTAAAACGTTTGATATCATTAGTGTCCGGTAAAACTTTTTTTATGCTCCAAAATTAGGATTAGTTTTCCCGTTAGGAAGTCTACTCTTTCCGTCATCTTGAGTTCTGCTA
>CASFPZ010000002.1 GCA_949296365.1 uncultured Akkermansia sp.
TTATAGCAGAACTCAAGATGACGGAAAGAGTAGACTTCCTAACGGGAAAACTAATCCTAATTTTGGAGCATAAAAAAAAGTTTTACCGGACACTAATGGTTTTTTTCAACTCCAAGACCAAGCATTATATCCATTGTTGTAACATCTGTGATATCTTGTTTGTTGTGGATGATAATGGGAGCAATTGTTGATGCTATTCTAAAAATCAGGAAGGCTTTAGAAATAATAATAAAACGACATGATTAGTCCTATTGTAACATCCTGCCGTTTATGTTTGCAACAAGAGTGTCGTCCACTCCCATATAAACACAATATCTCCGAAGAAGCTGATCGTATCAATTGAAATTGTAGCTAGCAAAACAAGTTTAAGCAGGAGTAATTTTCATAAGTTGCTCCATATCATGCAAGAGGGGATCTAATTCTTGGGTGGTAAGAATACCCATATTGGAGAGGCGGATACATTTTCCTTTCCAGGCGCCATAACCGGGATCGATGATCCAAGCGAATTGTTGTTTCAACTGTTCGACGAAGTCGACAGTGTTGATAGCGGAGGGAGGAATCAGGCAATTGAGGGAATCGACTTGGAACCCTGAGGGGGCAGCTGAATGCCAGCCGTGTTTTTTTGCCCATTGAGTAACATAGGTACGGCAAGCACGATGGCGTAACCAACGATTTTCGATACCTTCCCGCTGGATTTCGGTTGTACGGTGGGCCAACCCATACACCAGGGGAATGGCCGGGGTGGAAATCGTCATGTCTCGGATGGCGTTTTTCTCGTATTCAAGGAAATCCATGTAAAATCCTCGATAGGGGACTTGTCCGGCGCGTTCGAGAGCTCGTTCTGATATGGCGCAGACAACCATCCCCGGTGGGAGAGCAAGAGCCTTTTGCGTCCCGGCCAACATGACATCTACTCCCCAGGAGTCCATAGCCAGCGGTGTTGCCGAATAAGACGATACGACGTCTACAGCCAGAAGAGTTTCTGAAGCTTGTCCATGGAGGTGGATGACTTCGGCGAGTTCTTGAAGAGGGTTCAATACACCGGTGGAGGTTTCTGCGTGGACGAGGGTTACAAGATCATAATGGCGGGCTTTTAAGGCTTCTTCCAATAGTCCGGGAGTGATGGGTTGGCCCCAAGGGACACGAAGCGCAGTGGCGTAGAGACCGCAGCGCCGTGCGACTTCATGCCAACGGTCGGAAAAAGCTCCATTGCAACAATTGAGCACAGCATGACCTGGACGGACGAGGTTACGCAGGCAGGCTTCCATCATACCCCAGGATGAACATGTCGCCAAATAGACAGGACGTGTCGTCCCTGCAAGCTGGCGCAGGACAGGCTGAGTAGCAGCGAGAACTTCTGTAAAAGCTTTAGAACGATGCCCAGGAATATCTTGAAGCATGGCACACCGAGCCGACCAATCGACCCAGGTTGGCCCCGGGATGAATTGGCGTCGTGTAGAGTTGGTAAACGTTGGACAATCAACGGCCACTGCAATCTTCTAGTAATTCGTCCATATAAAATGTCATTTCAGCCAAAGCTTCGCGATAAGTGGATTGAGGAAGGAGCCAGAGGATCTCCCGTGCCTCTTCTGTCATGCGACAAGCTTCCTGGACAGACAAGTTGATTGCCTTGCGATAAGCATTTGTATGCGAAATGGTTTCGTAATCAGGTTTTTGACGATTTTCCAAAGCTTCCCTCACACTTTCGCTGATTTCTTCATCGTCGCTATCGAGGAGATTGAATACCGGCAATGTCAATTTCCCCTTTTCGGCATCAGTGTGGAGAGTTTTACCTGAGTCATCTTCAGAGCCAACCATGTCGACACAGTCGTCATAAATCTGGTAAGCCATGCCGATCAAGGTACCCAAATGGTACATGGCAGTTCCCAAGTCGTCGCGAACGCCCGAGAGCCAGGCGGCTCCTCCAGTAGCTGCCGAGAACAACGAGGCTGTTTTTTTCTGAATGATGTTGAAGTATTCTTCTCTCGTCATTTCTAGATCGAACAGTCGACTGGATTGTTCGACTTCTCCCTGGCAAACATCTCGAACAATATTGGAAAGGCGTTTGGCAAATTCAACATTACCTAATCCTGTGCCCAATACCATAGCGTGGGCAAAGAGTGTATCTCCTAAAAGTACGGCAAGCGCATTACCCCAGAGAGCATTGGCTGTAGCTTCTCCGCGACGTGTGTCGGCATGATCGATCACGTCGTCATGTATTAGAGAAGCAAGATGGACCATTTCAAGAATAGCGCCTAACTGGATGTGTTCATTTCGAATACCTCCTGTGGCTCCTGCTGTTAACAGAGCCAACGCAGGGCGAAGTAATTTACCACGAGATTTGCACAAGGGTTCCATATAGTCGGCGACATGGGACGTGAATTGCTCCGTTTGAGATTCAATGAATTCCTCAACTTGCTTCAAACCCGGGCGTACGAGCTCATAATAATGTTTATGGCTTCGAAGTTTCGAAAAGAACGGAATGGACATGGAGTTGTGATCGATCAATAACGCGTAAGACTTGCGTATAAACGGAGTATGTCATAGATGGCTTCTTTTGGCAACGATAAAGAGTGCAAGCCTGGGAGCGAGGAGTATGCGCGTGGGCTAGATGACTCTTGGTTAAGGTGTGTTACCAACAGGAGATTGTGTCGCAGCATCTTGATCTATGTAGATATGCATGTTGTTGAGATCGATTTCTTGCTGCATAGCTTCGATCAAGGGAAGGGGATCAGGAATGAGCGTTTTGTCTTCGTTGGAGAAGAGAGTTTGAGGATCAATGCGGCCCCCCATAGAAGCCCCATAGGCTGGCATCCCGGCCTCTAACGCAAGAGATGGAATTGCCTCGAAATGAAGGTGGGCCTGGTAACGTCCCTGGGCATTGCCGACACGACCAATGAGCTTGCCTCGAGGTATAGTATCTCCGCGTCGAACGAGAATTTCATCCAAGTGAGCGTAGAGAGTTTGAAGGAGCGTACCGTTGGGTAACCGATGTAACAAGACGACAACATTCCCCCATTGGGGTGATGGAGAGCCAAGATAGATAACTCGACCGCGCCCTGCCGCATAGACTGGATCGCCTAAATCGGAATTACCACCGCCAATGCCATTGAGATCCATGCCCCAGTGTGGACCACCCCGTTTTGCATTTTGAGTACCCCAGGGTTGAGCATCATATGTAAAACTACCATTATTGAGTCCTAGTGGCGATGAAAAGGTATCGGCAATAGGTGCCTTAGCGCATTCGTAAGGGTCTAGTAACAGAAGACGTGGATCAAATGGCGTCTGGGCATGTGGCGGACGATCTGTATCGTAAATGTTTCTATAAGCTATAGATTGAGGCCGCGCTTCTTTTTGGGCTGTCAGCCAGGCAAAACCTAGAACGACAACTCCTGCGGCAAGGAGAAATAGAAAGATGAAACGAGTGGTAGTTCGGTCAGGTATGGCTCCCATGTACAGACTTAAGTTTTATGACTGTTCTTGATTCCAAGCGTGGATTTCTGCAATCCATTCTCGAGCACAATTGCTGATGATTGAGGCCACGTCTGCTTTAGGGTGCATGAAGCCTGGGAGGGACCAAGGACATGCACCGATGATATCGGAGATGACAGCGACACAACCATCACACGTGCCTTGCCCGCTACCAATGCCAATAGTCGGAATCGTCGAGTGGTTAGTAAGTTTACGGGCAATTTGTGGAATAGTACATTCGATAACGCAACAACAGGCGCCTGCGCGGGCTACAGCTTCGATGTCTTTGATGAGTTTTTGAACCTCGGCATCTGTTTTCCCTTTGATCTTATAGCCGCCTTCTTCGAGAACTTTTTGGGGCAGGAGGCCGATGTGGGCCACAACCGGGATGCCTGCCTGTGTAATGGCGGCAATTTTTTCTTCCTGCTCGCAACCTCCTTCGAGTTTAACGGCTTCGGCGCCTGCTTGAACGAGGAAACGGGAGGAGGCTAAAGCTTCTTCTACGGTTCGATAAGTATTGATCGGCAAGTCGCTGATCAAGAATGCGCGTTTGATTCCGCGAGCAACGGCTTCTACATGATGGATCATGTGCGCTAGGGTAACGTGAGTTGTGTCGGGAAATCCCAACATCGTCATTCCAACAGAGTCACCAACAAGAATCATATCGACCCCGGCTTCATCAAGAAGCCTAGCTGTCGGGTAATCGTAAGCCGTCAACATCGTAAGTGGTTTCCCACTTTTACTGTTCCGGATGACTTCGGCTTTATTTTGAGCATTATTCATTGTGTACTGATGGTATTAGGGAAAAGAAGAATCCCAGGCCGCATTGGCTATGATAATGGGATCGCCTTCAGACGAGTTAGCCAAGGTCTGTAAGAGTTGGGCAACAGACAGTCGCTGACCTGGAAAAACTCGTGTTGGACAAATGTCAGCTAGAGGGTATAATACAAATTTCCGGATGTGGCAACGAGGGTGAGGCAAGACCAACTGCGGCATTTGAAGCTTCAAGTTCCCCATGTAAAGAATATCGATATCGATGGGGCGTGGCTCATTGCGAACGCGGCGGCTGACTCTGCCGAGTGATCGCTCAATGGATTGGCAGCGAACAAGTAATTCTTCTGCTGTGCCTTTCCAGCTGCCTTCGACGACTGCATTGAGATAAGGGCCAGATCCATCGGGACAATCTACAGGTGCAGTTTCGTAAAGGCGCGACTGGAGAAAAGGCTCTTGGCTTGACATGAGGGACAACACGGCATCTCGAGCCTGTTTCATCAAGGAAAATCTGTCTCCCAAGTTGGAGCCGAGAGCAATCCCAACCCGCTGCGTCATATGCAAGAATTTGTTCCTGATTAAAGGGCTTTTAATCCTAAGACATCTTCCATGTCGTAGAGGCCAATTGGTTGAGAATGAAGCCATACAGCAGCTCGGACTGCGCCTTGGGCAAAGGTCATGCGACTAGAGGCTTTGTGGGCGAGTTCAACTCGTTCCCCTTCTCCGGCAAAAATGACAGTGTGATCGCCGACAACATCACCTCCACGAAGAGAATGCATACCGATTTGACGAGTTGGACGTTCGCCGATATTACCTAAACGTCCATGCGTTACATCTTGATCGTAATCTAATCCGGTGACAGAACAAAGAATTTCAGCCAACGATCGGGCAGAGCCTGAGGGAGAGTCGATTTTGTGACGATGGTGCATTTCAACGATTTCCATGTCGTAGCCTTCCTTGAGGATGGAGGCTGCGTGGCGAACAAGCCAAAATAAGGTGTTAACTCCGACCGAAAAATTCGAAGCGTAGACGATAGGAATCTTTTGCGAAGCGGCTACAATGGCCTCTCGTTCTTCTACGGTGTGCCCTGTTGTGCCAATTACAATTGGTTTTTGTTGCACAACAGCTTCATTGAGCAGATTGACCGTTAACACATGGTTGGAAAAATCGATGATGACCTCACTGGAAGATACGGCTGTTGAGAGATCCTGGCCAATGTCATGTGTACCTCCAATAGTAGTATCAGGATTGAGCTTAACAGCTTCCTGAACGGCGTTCCCCATGCGTCCGGAACACCCGGTAACAAGAATTGAAATCATATGAGGATCCAAATTTTAGTTGAGTTCGAACTGAGAAAGGATGCCTGAAAGAATCTTTTTCTTTTCTTCTGACAACTCCACAAGAGGAAGACGAATTTCACTAGTCATTACGCCTTTCATAGCCATGGCTGCTTTGATGGTGGCCGGATTGCCATCGAGAGTCATTAATGTTTTCATCAATGGATAATATTTCTTTTGCAAGGCGAGGGCTTCGTGGTAATGGCCGTCAAGGCAAGCCTGAACAAGTTGGTGCATAGCTTGAGGAACGAGGTTTGAAGTAACAGATACCAGACCTACTGCACCGCAGGCCATGAATGGTAAACAAAGACCGTCGTCTCCGCAAAGAATCGAAAAATCTTCCGGGACGGCCTGAATAAGCTGGTTGACTCGATCGACACTACCTCCCGCTTCCTTAACGGCGATGATTGTTTTACAATCGCGGGCAAGGCGTGCTATCGTTTCAACTGAAATCTCGATTCCACAACGCCCCGGGATGCTGTACAACATGATCGGGAGGCTGGAAGATTCTGCAATAGTACGAAAATGACGATAAACCCCTTCCTGTGAAGGTTTATTGTAGTATGGGCAAACTTGAAGCGTTCCGTCGGCGCCCACGCTTTCGGCTTCCTTGACTAATTCGATAGCTTCAGCGGTACAATTAGCGCCTGCTCCAGCGATGACTTGAACTCGACCAGCGGCATAATGGACAGCTAACTCAATGACTCGCAAATGTTCTTCGACAGACAGAGTCGGAGATTCTCCTGTCGTTCCCACTGGGACAATCCCAGAAACTCCGGCTGCAATTTGAGACTCAATGAGCGCTTCAAACGCTTGTTCGTCAATGGTTCCGTTGCGGAACGGAGTGGTGAGTGCTGTATAGAGGCCTTGGAATTTCATGACTTACGTCTCTTGTTTAGCAAACTAAGCCTGGATTGTCACGACTAATGGGGCAAGGGGGATGTCATTTTCGTGAGCTGACCTGTGTATCAGGGCGCTTGATTAATTGTAAATTGACAGTTCTGCTTCTAGTTCCGGGCATTTTTTGACGCGGAATCGTTCTCCTAATTCCAATTGAGCCATATGGCCTAAAGTATCTTTGATAGTCAAGTGGATAGGGGTTGGTCCTGGGTACTTTTGGAGGATATTTCGCAGATGTTCTAAATCGCCGAAGTCGTGACGCGATGAGGTCATGACAACATTCAATGGATTGACGGAATTGGTGGCGTTCTCCCTCGTGGAGCGTTTGCGCATTTTGAATAATTCAATGGAATTAGCCGATACTTTGACTGTTCCTGTTCGGTCATCTAGACTGAGTTTGGCTCGCATTTTGATGAAATTACCAATTTCTATGGGGGTATCCAATGCGAGCATTTTTTCGTAAGTATCTCCCCAGACGAGGACTTCTACAGCGCCGGTGAAGTCTTCAAGAGTCATGATGGCGAATTTGCGGCCGCTTTTACTAGTTTTGGTTACGAGAGTCCGCACCATGCCGGCTAGTTGCTTAGTTGATTTGAGTTCATCTCCTTTCAGATCGTTTAATGTTCCAATGGGGGTATAAGTGTTGGTATTGATAATACCTCGCATGGAATCCAACGGATGGCCGCAAAAATAATAGCCTAGCAGTTCTTTTTCATCGGCCATTTTTTGGGTTTTAGGCCATTCAGGGAGGATAACTGTTGTAGTAGTCTGAGGAACGTCAAATGCCATGTCGAACAACGAACCTTGCCCCATGGCTCTATCTTTGTGGATTTGGGAAGCGCCAGTTAATGCAAAGTCGACTCGTTCAAAAAGCGATCGACGAGATTCATGGGTCCAATCAAAAGCGCCTGCGCGGATGAGGGATTCAAGAATTTTTTTGTTGATACTCCTGGAATCGAGTCGGTTACAGACATCTTCCATGCTCTTGAAGGGACCATGAGCCTCGCGTTCTTCAATGAGTTGAAGCATGGCGCCTTCGCCAACGTTTTTAATCGCTGCAAGACCATAACGAACAGCCCATTTACCGGATGGCAATTGCTCCGGGAAGAATTTGATCATCGAGTGGTTGATATTAGGCGGCAAAACTTCAATTCCAAGTCTGTTGGCCTCGGTAATGAAGACCCCTAGTTTATCGGTATTATTCATTTCGTTGGACAGTAATCCAGCAATGAATTCAACAGGATAATTGGCTTTGAGGTAAGCCGTCCAATAGGAAATGTGCCCATAACAAGCTGAGTGCGATTTGTTAAAACCATACCCAGCGAATTTTTCAATTTTGTCGAAGATTTTACCAGCTAATTCAGGATCGATATTGTTGGTTTTCTGGCATCCTTCTATGAAGTGGGCTCGTTCTTTGGCCATTTTGACTGGGTCTTTTTTCCCCATGGCGCGACGGAGGAGGTCAGCTCCACCCAGTGTGTAGCCAGCAAGGAGCTTGGCGGCATTTTGTACCTGCTCTTGGTAAATCATGACGCCATAAGTCTCTGCACAGACTTTTTCAAGTAAAGGGTGCTCGTATTCCGCTTGTTTCTCCCCTTTTTTGACCTGGATCATATCGTCGATAAACTGCATGGCCCCCGGGCGATACAAGGCTAGAAGGTCAATAATATCTTCAATTTTTTGGATGCCGTACCGTTTGCAGGTTTCGACAAACCCACTCGATTCCAATTGGAATACTCCCATTGTGTCGCCTCGATTTAGAAGATCTAATGTTGCTTTGTCGTCGAGAGGAACTTTGTGAATGTCAAACTCGGGATCTTCGACCATGCGAACAAATTTCATGCAATCGTAAATCATCGTCATCGTCTTTAATCCCAAGAAGTCCATCTTTAACAGACCTACTTCGGTAACGGCCCCCATGTCGAATTGTGTGACGACGCCCCCTTCATTGTCTCGAGTTAACGGCACATGCTCATCGAGAGGGCAATCGCCAATTACCACGCCTGCCGCATGTACTCCAACGTTCCTCACTTTGCCCTCCAAACGCAATGCGTATTTCCAGAGCTCTTGATAGGTCTCGTTGTTCTCAATTAATTCACGGAGTTCAGGTTTCGAAGCATATTCTGACGACAAGGTGATTTTAGGCCCTGATTCGATCATTTTCGAAATTTTGTCGGCTTCGCTATAGGGAACATCCATAACTCGGGCTACGTCTCGGATGACGGATTTAGCCCCCATCGTACCGTAGGTGATGATGTTGGAGACAGAACGTTCACCGTATTTTTGTCGAACGTATTCAATGACTTCTTGACGTCGAGCCTGGCAGAAATCGATGTCGATATCGGGGGGACTGACGCGTTCCGGATTCAAGAATCGTTCGAAAATCAAACCAAATCGCAAGGGGTCGATGTCTGTAATTTTCATCGAATACGCTACGATGGATCCAGCAGCAGAGCCGCGACCTGGCCCTACTGGAATGCCATGGTCTTTGGCCCAGTTGATGAAATCTGCCGTGATCAGGAAATAGGAAGCAAATCGACGTTCGTTGATAATACCTAATTCGTAATTGAGTCGCTCCATCAATTCTGGCTCATTTTTCACGCGTTCTTGCCCATAGCGCATGATGAGTCCAGCTTCGCAAACTTTTCGCAGATATTCTTCGCGGGGTGAACCGTCGGAGGTAGAAAACTGTGGGTATTTTTCAGTTGAGGTGGAATCAAGTTTGATGGTGACATTACAACGATCGGCGATCTTTAAGGTGTTGTCACAGGCTTCAGGATAATCTTTGAATAATCGTCGCATCTCCGCCGGGGTCTTTAGATAGAGCTCGGGAGAATACCTCATGCGTTTGGGATCTGCGACCATTTTGCCCATTCCGATACAAATGTGGACATCATGAGCTTCATGGTCGTCTCGAGTTAGAAAATGGGCATCGTTGGTGGCAACAATGGGTAATTGATGCTCTCGAGCCAACTGAATGAGTTGAGGAAAAACTTTCTCTTCTTCAGGAATGTTATGGATTTGTAATTCAATGAAAAAGTTGTCCTTCCCGAAAATGTTGGCGAGGCATGTTGCCATTTCACTGGCTTTCTCGTAGTTGTCTTGCAGGAGCCATTCATTGAGAGGGCCTGCGACGCAACCGCTTAGGCAAATAATTCCTTCGTGGAATTCCTCTAATGTGGCTAGATCAACCCGAGGCTTATAATACATTCCCTCTAAATGACCTCGCGTGACGATTTTGACGAGGTTGTGATAACCTTGGTTATTTTCTGCGAGGAGGATGAGGTGGGTGGCATTGTTGCGGCCTACGTAGCGTTTCTTGTCGGTGAGGGAAAAAGGGGCTAGATAAATTTCGCAGCCGATGATGGGTTTAATTTTGTGCTTGAGGGCGTTTTGGTAGAATTCAATGGTTCCATACATATTGCCGTGATCGGTAAGGGCGATTGCAGGCATATGGTCATTGACACAACTCTTGCACATTTCGTCTGTTGTGATAAGGCCATCCAACAGGGAAAACTCGGAGTGAACGTGAAGATGAACAAAGGAAGGAGATTCTGTCGATTCCATGTTTGTTCTCAGCTATTAGTGGGAATTAGAAACAGGACATTGGGATTTCATGGCTTGTACACATGCGGCAATGAGCGGAGGCCCGTGGTAGATGAACCCTGTATATAGTTGCACAAGACTGGCGCCGGCTTTGATTTTATCAACTGCGTCTTGCCCACTCATAATGCCACCAACCCCAATGATTGGAATTTGTCCTTTCAGTTCTTGTGCAAAAGCACGGATGATTTCTGTGGATTTTTGGGTGAGCGGAGCGCCAGAAAGCCCTCCTGCTTGCCCGCTGTTGGGATGGTTTTCAACCCCTGTTCGCGACAAAGTTGTATTCGTAGCAATTAATCCATCTAATCCTTCATTGAGGAAGACTTGGGCCAGTTCCGAAATTTGGCCTTCGTGCAAGTCAGGTGCGACTTTCATAAAGATGGGCACATGTTTACCTGTTTCTCTTTGGAGGTTAGAGGCTTCTGCTTTTAGAGAAGCCAACAAGCGTGCTGCTGAATCTGCCTTTTGGAGATCCCTTAATCCTGGTGTATTAGGAGAGGAAAAGTTGACCGCGATGTAATCGGCAACAGGCCAGGCTTCTTCTAAGCACGCTAAGTAATCCATAGCGGCTTCATCATTTGGGGTAACTTTGTTTTTACCAATATTGATACCGATGATCCCCGGGTAATGGGAATGCTTGACATTGGTAACACCGGACAGGATTCCTGAGTTGTTGAATCCCATGCGATTGATGATGGCTTGGTGGGGGATCAGGCGAAACAAGCGTGGTTTGTCGTTACCGGGCTGGGGACGTGGTGTCAATGTTCCTACTTCGATAAATCCAAATCCTAGGCGGCCCAAAGCATCGATGGTGTCCGCCTCTTTATCTAACCCAGCTGCTAGTCCTACTCGATTGGGAAATTTTAACCCAGCTATTTCAACGGGATCCATAGGGAACTCCCCCGCCAATAAGGAAAGAAACCTTAGTTTATCTGCAATCCTCAATCCGGCCATGGTGACTTCATGGGCCGTTTCAGGATTGAGGCGAAAGAGAATGTTTTTGGCTGTGTTGTAAAGAAAAGGATGCACGGTGAGCAGACAGTAACAAAGCTCTCGGATGTGGTCAAGGAAGGGGACGGAATGAACTCGATCTCCTCCATGGCCTAAACGAGGCGAATTAAAGGGGATTATTTGGTTGGTGTTGTTGTATCGGCGGCTTTAGCTTGAAGAATGGCAACCGTATTTTTGAATTTTTCACCTCGGAGGTCGACTTCTTTTGAGGATTCTGGATGATTAGGATCCTTAATTTCAACATGCGTTTTGGTAAGATCGAAGTTTGCCTGGTAAGCGATATTGCCCTTCTGTGCTAATACAAAAGCGGTCTCTCCCTTATAGTTTTTGACATTGATATCGGCCCCGGCTTTAATAAGCGCTTCCACCACTGCATCATTGCCTCGCATTGCTGCTAGCATTAGTGGGGTATAACCATTCTTTTCTGGGAGATTGATATCAAATCCCTCCTTGATGAATCGTTGGGTCACTTCGGTCAAACCGCTCCACGCTGACCAATGGAGCGCATTCCAGCCATCGTTGTCTACTGCTTTCGCCTGGATGTTAGGAACTTTTAACAAAAGATCGACATAATAAATTCGATTCTTGTCTTTTTTATCTGTTTCTTGGGGATTGTTGTAGTGAGAATATGAGGCCCACATGAGTGGAGTCCGGCCATTGCGATCAACGGTGTTGACGAGTTTTGTCGCATCACCTGCTTCAGCAAGAGCTTTGATAAAGACAGGATCGTTCCAGTCTTTATAGGAAGGAATTGCCTTGGAGGTTCTCTCGTTATTTGAACTTTCGTTTTCTCCCTTATCGATTTTTGATTTCTGGATAATGGAAATAAGTTCTTGGGCTTCGTTGGTGGTGGTGGCTGCTTTTTGGATGCAGATAGCAATACCCATGAGGACTCCGCTAAACATTAACAGAACCAAGAGGTCTTTACAGATTGCCCCCCATCTGATGCGAGGCGTGTCATCGGCCGGGGAAACTGATTGGTCAGGTTGGGAATTCATAGACAAAAATGGAAATATGAAGTTATTGTTCAGCGGTTGCAGGATCTTTGCTCTGCGAGTTAGTGGAAGCGGTGTCTTCTTCTGGATGATCAGAAGCAACGGAATCTTTAGTGTACAAAATTGCTAATGGACTAAATACGGCCATGACCAGATAAATGCACCACATAAACGAGGGCGATTCCCAGAATCCAATGTGTCCAGTGTCCATTTTGGCGGCAATGCCGTCGTAACAAAGGTAACTGACAAGGAGGCCGCCAATCACCCCGTTAATGGGTTTGGCTATGAACATCGGCAAGGCTGCTATTGACATATACGAAGCAACTTTGTCTTTGGGCGCCACGCGTGCAACATACTCAGAATAACGGGGGGAAAACAAAACTTCCCCTACGGCAAAAACAAGAATTTGTGTGACGATTGCTACAAGGAAAGCCTGAGAACGTGTTTCAATGCCGGGAATGAGGAAGTACCACTCAATAGGTACAGCCATAAAAACGAGCGAAAAGGCAGAGATCGACATCCCAACGATCATCAATGATACTGTCGAATAACGGTTGATGATGGGAATGAGGACAATTAACCCTAACACAATGATCATCGGATTCAAGGAGTTAACAAATCCCAAAGCAAAGTCGTCAAATATTGTTCGAGAATAGTATTGCGGCATTACTAAGAATTGCAAAGTAAATACCAGACGTACCCCCAAGGCCAAAATCAGGAAAATAAGCAATTTGCGGAAAGCGGGCTCGTGCCAGACTTCTTTAAACAATTGAAGCGGGAGGCGTTCCTGGTCTTTCTTCTGCATGCGTTCGCTGGGCTCGGCATAGTAATCGTCGTCAAGGAGACGAGTCAAAATGAAGAAAATGATGTACATGGCCGTTCCAAAATTGATCACCCAGTAACAGCCGTTGATGTCTCCATACGCATCTCGGAAGCCATCGACTACTGCCCAGCCAGACAACCAGGCTGATATATTCATGAATAGATAGTAGAAGTTAAAGCCTGTCGAACGAATTCGCTTCGTTGTAAAACGCCGAATGGAGGTTTGAATGACGGGAGACATGAAGGCTGTGCCAAACGACATAATGAATATGCCTGCCATCACAACATATGAAGAAGTTTGCATTTCCCAGCCCCACCACTTGGTACACACATCCGTCCCAAACCCTAATAACAAGCGACCTACTAGGATCAAAACAAACCCAATTGCGTAACTTTTCTTAATCCCAATAATGTCACATATTGTCCCAACTGCAAATACAAATGCTGAAATAAACAAAGTGTATAAACCCACCCACAACGAGGATGATGCATCGTCAAATCCACAGTATTTATTCAAGAAAATCGTGAAAATGTGGATCATGGAGAAATAAGCTAGTCCATCGAAAAATTGGATAAAATTGGTAATCCAAAAATTCTTGGATGCATCCTTCAGTAGTTTGAATTCTGAAAAGTAGGAGAATATGGGGTTTTTACTGTCGCTGCTCATGTAGGGTCCGCTTGCAATGATGGGTTGAAGAATTTTTGACCGAATGACTCGGGAAAGACAGAATCCCTTGTAATCTCGGTTAACGTGAAACACTCAATGGATTAGTGAACGGAAAGAACAGAACACATGATTGAGGCCAACATGCACGAAAGAAAAAAGAAGGAACTAGCTTTCGGTTGCTTAATTTGCTGAATTACTCTTGGCATTTCAAGCATTTTCTTCCTGACGGGCCAATCTCTGTCCTCGTCCTGTCAACATAGCCCCCTAGTATAATTGGAAGTTATTGCCTGAACTTTATCCCAAAAATATGTGAATAACCACGGTCGTCTGTACCAAGAAATACCGTGGTTATTCATTTCGTTACTACTTCCCAAGTGCGGCACACGACATGGCCTTCAGGCGTGTTATGGAGAGGTGGTTGTTGGTGGTTATTAAGGAATACTGTTAAGAAGATCCAATTTCCCGTTGGCAATGAGTTTGAGAATGAGTTCTCCAAAAAGGGTATTTTGCCAGGCAAACCAATCTCGTGTGAAATTGTCGGGATTGTCTTTATGGAATGATTCATGAATGAATCCCGTGTCGGCATCGGTGTTCATGAGCATGATGATACATTCTTTAATTTCAGTGTCTTCCTGACTTGTGAAGGCTTTCATCATGATACTCATAGGCCAGATCATGTCGTAGCCTATGTGTGGACCACCAATGCCTTCTCCTGCACGACCTTTAAAGAAGTAAGGGTTGGAATTGCTCCAAACGAATCGGCGTGTATTCTGGTAAACGGGATCGTTGATAGAAACGTCCCCCAGGTAGGGCATAGCCAGGAGGCTAGGTACATTGGCATCGTCCATCAACAGGTGATTGCCGAATCCATCAACTTCAAAAGCGTAAATAGGTCCAAATTGTGGGTGGTTGTATACGGCATGTTTTTTTAGAGCTTCTTCGACTTCATTCGCTAAGCTGATACAAGCTTCGGCTCGTTTGGTATCATGATTGACCTCGGCGAGGATTTCGGCCGCTTTTCGCAGCGAGCTAACGGCAAAAAAGTTTGATGGAATTAGGAATTGGAACGTGGTGGCATCGTCAGACGGACGAAACGACGAGGCAATTAGACCGACTGGTTTCACAGGATTACCCCAACCTTTATTACTCATAGTATCAAGCGCCTTGTGGGTTACTCTCTGAAACTGGTAGGAACCTTTACCGTCACGTCGTTGCTGATCGCGGAATGTGTGCAGGATGTTGTCAATGGCTTTAACCCATTCTTCCGAGAATATCGAGGTGTCGTTGGTGGTTTTCCAATAATGGTGAGCTAGACGAATGGGATAACATAGGGAATCAATCTCCCATTTCCGCTCATGTAACTCCGGCTTCATAGCTGTCATATCTTTCATCCAGGGACCGTCGTGTACGGGACCGTCGTTAAACGCATTGGCATAGGGGTCAAAGTTGATACATTTAAATTGACGATTAATGACTCCTGCCAGCATGTCTTGAAGCGCTTTGTCTGTAGGGGCGAACTGGACGTAAGGCCAGACCTGTGCTGCTGAGTCTCGGAGCCACATGGCATGAATATCTCCCGTGTAAACAAAAGTATCTGGCCTATTGGTGGAATCGCGTCGGAAATGGACGGTGGTGTCCAATGTGTTTGGAAAACAATTGGTAAACATCCAACGCAGTTTCAGATTTTTCAATTGCTGACGGACTTCGTCGATTTTATGATCAATCGCTTGCGAACGAAATAGGCGCTTGGCCGGTTCTGGTCGCCGATCTCGATCATAAGTTGCTGTCCCCTGATTGGTATTCTGGGCGGATGTGTTACAAGTTGCGTGGAGGGGGCAAATTAACATACCCCAGAACAAAATGTTGAAAATGACTACTGGCTTTTTCATGCTAAATTTAATTGATGGACTGATCATCTTTCAAAAATTTTTGTTTTCCTATCAAATTCAGGAGGACTTTGTCGAGCCGAAAAGGTTGACTCTTGTGCCAGCGTTATCGTCCTAGAATTTTATTACGTCTGTGGTGGACTGGTTGTGAGTACTCGATTGATAAAATCCAGAAGTTTATTAGCGTATTCTTTGTCACGTTCGGGATGAGTAAAACTCTTACAGATCAAATGGTGGTTTCCCGTGCGCACAAAAGTCTCAATATTGGAAGAGGCTGAGAAGGTTAAATCCCTGAAATTCTCGTAGGCAACTTGTGTATCATCTAGAGAATGCGCCAACAAGGCAGGACGGCCGTTCAAGTGTTTGATGGATTTGATGGGCTTTGTAAAACAAGCACGACCGTATTTGCAGAAGGTAATGAAATCCATCCATGGGTAAGAGATTGCGTAAATAACCCATGGGAGGCGCCTTTTCATTTCATACCGAAAATTCGATTCCCAAGAGGCATAGGACGAACAACTAATTAGGGCATCAATGTCGGTGTTTTGACCAATAGAATTGATTGCTGTGGCTGCGCCCATCGATACGCCAAAAACAATGATAGGTACATCATGATAGTTCTTTTTAGCATAGTCAACAACTGCATTAGTATCGAGGTACTCTTTGTAGCCTAAACAAATCTGATCGCCAGAACTTTGTCCATTAGCCCTGACGTCAAACACAATAGTGGCAATTTGTTGTTTATGGAACATTTTTGCATGTCCATAAAAAGACTCAGCTGATCCGTATAATCCGTGGATACAAATGATAACGGCCCGGGGATTCTCAACGGGTATATCGACACATGAAATTGTTTCTTTGTCTGAGGTTGTTACTGTTACATGTTTGGCGTGAAGCCCGTACGCGTCTGGCATGTAAAAATTGGAGTCGACGTGTCGGTCCATCATGCAAACCATCACCCAATATTGGATCAGGAACGAAAGAAGAGACATCCCCAAAACGAACATCACGAGGACCTTGATGGTACGTTTTATCATAGTTGCAACAATACCTGAACTTCTCTTGTTGCTGAACAACCGAAGAGCAAATTGGTCTACACCAACCTTGTATTAGGGAATAACCACAACCATCATGTCCCGAATGTTCCCTCTGTTCCTTGCGGCTAAGGTCAAGTTCGCCTTAATAGTGCAACACTTACTGTGATGTGTCATTTTAGCCAAGAAATACCGACAAATTGAAAATCCAGTAAAATCAAGCTAATCTTCACCACAATAAATGATCGCAAAACAATAAAAATGGCGGAGAGAGAGGGATTCGAACCCTCGGTACGGTTCCCCGTACGCTCGATTTCGAGTCGAGTGCCTTAAACCGCTCAGCCATCTCTCCAAACGGTGCCGTACATTTTATACAAATCGTGACTCCTTGTAAAGCCAATTGTACGTACAATTCCAGAGGAAATCCTTTATTTAAACTTAGCGACGAGGATTAGCTAAGGGACCTAGAACGGCCTCAGCTTCGAATTTTTGCGATTCATTCCAAGGTTTGCTACGCTCAGTTGTCCCTGGTGGAGGTTGGGGAATACGTGTATTTTCTTTGGGTTCATTCATGATGTAGGAACATGATGACAATAGGGAGGCGGATAATCCCCAGCACAAGAGCAACAGTGTGAATTTATTGATTGTCATAGTATAACCTGTTAATTCTGTTTTTGAACTATCATCGATTATGAATTACGGCAAGCTAAAATTGAGCTTATAACTCATAGAATAAGGGGCTTTCTGTAACTTATATACAGAAGCCCCTTTTGCTTGGAGAGAGAGGTAACAAATTCCTCGAGAAAACGCAGGAATCAAATTAACCCTGAGGGTGAAGTAAGAAAACCGAATCTCCAGGTTCGATACGGTTGCCTTTGGCTAAAGAACCTTTAACGACGTTAGCAATTGTCTGATTCTTTTCTTTAGAAGCAACTTGAAGTTTAGCGATGTTCTTGTTGTTACGACGAACGAGAAGAACGGTATCTGGAGAAAGTGTACTGGACTCTCCGGCGTTAATGATCACGATATTCCACTCAGGGTTCACTTCGGTGACCCGGTATTCCTGAGAATTGGTAGCAAACTGAGCTTTGTAAAGTTCCTGGGCTTCCTGAAGCTTAGCAAGCTGTTGTTCTTTAGGAGCTACTTTCTTGGCAGCAGCATCCGCCAGAGTTTTCATTTCATCGATATCTCCGTTTAATGTCTCGATATCAGCTTTCAAGCTATCCCTATCTTGAATGACTTTTGCTGGATCATCAATTCCAATTGCGGCCAAGTCATCCTTGATTTTCTGTAAACTGGTATTCGTATTAGTGATATTTTGAGTCAAGGTTTCGAGTTCGGTCTTTAGATTAGAAACAGTTTCCTGCTCTTTATCGACGAGTGCTTGGTTTTCACTCTTCTTTTTATTCCACTCATCCCGGACTTTTTCAGCACTACTACGTTCTTCCTCAGTTTTTTGCAAAACTCCTTCCTGTCGGGTATTTTCATCACGGAGTTCGATTTTTTCTTTAATGACGGTTTCAAATTCAGCCTGGGTATCGAAAGACCAATAGGAAAGACCGCCACCAGCGAGGATTAAGATGACTAAGAGAGCAGGTTTCATGGGTAAAATGTGAAGGTAAAGGTTAGTTGAAAAATTTAACGAGGACGGACAGAGACGACCTGATCACCAGGTAGAAGTTGAGTACCATCAACCATAGAGCTAGGTATGATGCTGGCAGTGGAACGATTCATTTCTACGTTGGTGACTTTGAGCTCAGCAATTTTTTCGCCATCTCTAACGACAGCAAGAGTGGATTGGAGAACAACGCCAGAATTGCCGCCTGCGTTGATGATAACATAACCCCATTCGCCCATGACATTATTAATAGTGGTTTTAAGGGAAGCAGGAGAGATGCGGGCCCTTTGATCAGCTGCCAATTTGTTCAATGCGGCGATAGCTCCGTCCAACTCGGTGAAACGAGCTTCAAGTGTGTCTTTTTTAGAAGTTTCGGTGGCAAGAGTGTGTTCAAGGCTTGCTTTGTCTTGTTTGAGCTGCTCAATTTCATTCAACATTTCCTTGGCCTTTTGGATGTCTTTCATTTTTTCTTGAATGTCGGCCAATTCCTTGGTTATGTTTTCGAGCTCGGTTTTGGAGGTAGAGATTTTACTGTTGAGCCCATCGCCTTCAGTTTTCAATTCTGCCAATTGCTTTTCGAGAGCTTCACTCTCAGCTTTGTAAGAATTGGCCTTTTGTTTGGCATCTTCAAGTTTAGTTTTTTCATCAGCGATCAGACCATTGGTCTTATCGAGTTCTTGTTGTGCCCCTTCTTTGGCGCTTTTTTCCTGATCGAGGGCTTCCATGTTCTTGTAGGAGAAGAATCCTCCACAGAGCAGAACGATGACGGCAGTAATCGAGATTTTGGACCACATGGCTGAAAGGTGTATATAGGTTTCGTAAACTTCCTAAAGAAAGCCACAAAGAAGGGCGGAGTTCAATACAAAAATGCACGGAACACATTTTTTCTCATCTTTTGGGGTGTCAAAAGGCTTATTTCACCATTCAGATGACCTGAAATTCCCGAAAATTTAGGTGTTGACGACTTATCAGGAATTTTGCACATCCGCGGGAATTTGGCTATTGTTGGCTTTGGGAATTCAATTATTTACCGCGGCCAACATCGCAAATCAAGGCGCTATGGGCCGTTTCTGGGATAGATCTGACTTCTGCTTGTTGGGGCAACAAGGGAGAGGTAACAAATAATCTGACATTTCTTATGGCAGGGAAAGCCGAAGCGCTCGTATACCCCATGCCACTGCCGACTTCTCGAAAAACATCGATGAGGCTGTCGTCGAGCTGCCGAAAAATGGAAGAATGCGGTGAAGCATTGAAATTGCCACCCATAATGACAGGTAAATTACCAATTCTCGAACCTCGAATTCTCATCGATTCAAGGAGAGAATTCATTTGCATGCGATGAAAAGAACGCAAATTAGAATAGTATTTCCATTGTGATGGAAGCAAGAAATTCATTTTCCCCTCATTTCGGGCAAACCGCACATTAACTAAACGTATAGGTAATATTGATCGTTGTGGAATCCAGTCAGCAATGACGCCTTCCATCGATGGAATGGACATACTGCGGGATAGTTCTCCATTGCTACAGATAATAGCACAGGACCCAACCTGGCAAGCTGCCGCTTTGTTGCCAAAAAGCGTCCATGCTAGTTCATAGGTTTGGTTTGTATTCGCAAGCCCTTGCAAAAAGAAGACGTCGGCATTTAATCGGGCTAAATGAGCAATAGGGAGAGATTTCAACTCTTCGCAATCGAGCGAAACGATACGACACTGTTGAAATCCCGGCTGTAAAGGCAAACGATATCGAGCCAATCCCGTTCGTGCTAACGCCGGTATGGAATCCATGGTTACAAAACCATAGACAACCCAACCAATAAAAACAACTAACCCAATTCTCGAATAGGCAAAAATCCAAGCTACAACAGCAGGGATCCCAAAGACCAAGGCCCAAAGCCACGGAGGGATGGTAGACATAATACTTGTAGCATCCGAACCTTTATAGAATGCAGTCGCTATAATCAACAAGTTGCAAAACGAAAGAACGGATACAAAACGACTCCACTGTGAGTCTGTATGCCTACCTATCCCTGACACATCTTATTGCTGCTAGAATCCTAAACCTGGAGGTAAGTCAAGTCCACCCGTCAATTTTTTCATCTCAGCAGCAGCTTTTTCTTTACCCTGGGCAATGGCATTGTTAATTGTTTGCATCAAAAGGTCTTGAAGGAATTCAACATCGTTGGCATCAAGGATTGAAGGATCAATTTTCAATTCTCTCAATACGCCGTCGCAGGTCACTGTGACCTGGATTTTTCCGGAGGCCCCTTCTGACGAGACGGTTTCCGATGCAAGTTTCTCCTGAGCAGCTGCAAGTCCTGCTTGCATCTGCTGAGCCTGCTTCATTAATTTCATGATGTTCATAATAATACAAAACCGATTTTGGAGCTAAGGACTCTTTTGTTCAAGAGATTATTTTCGCTTTGAAAATGGAAAGTGCCTTTTCGATAAAGGGATCGTGATAATAGTCATCCTCTTCCACCTTATTAGGTTCTTCTATCGGTGGGGATTGTGACGTTATAGGTTTCTTTTCTTCTTTTTTCTTTTGCTGTGAAACTGACGCCTGTACAGGGAGAGGAGCAGGTTCCGGTTGTATTGCCGGAAGAACAGGCGCAGGAATATCAGCTGAGACCATCACTCGTAGATTGACGGATTCTCCCAATAAATCATGTAAAATCCCTTCAATCTGAGATTTTAATTCTGCTTGAGTTAAGTTGTTGTGTGCTTGTGTGTCTTCGGGATGTACCCCAATTACATATTGATTGTTTTCGTAGCTAAGCGGAACGGCAAATTGGATAAATTCAACACGGAGAGGAGCTACCTTGGCTAAGCGTTTCATCATTTCATCCCATGCTTTTTTCCAGTCAAGTGTTGCTGAAGGAATAGAAACGTCTTCATTGACCTTGAGCGCTGGCATTTCCTGGATCAGTGTCTCTGTCGGTTCTTCCTCTTGATTACGCTGGCCTTGCTCTTCATCCAGGGATCGATCAGGAGAAGAGGTAATCTGCATTGCTTGAGGCAATTCTGTCGCCTGGACAGTTGGCATATCGTCGTACGGGGAACTCTCAGTTTGAACGGGTAGAGTTGCGGCAATATTTTCGTTCTCTGTGTGTTGTGGATCAATAACTGGAGATGGTTCTGAAGTGTTCGGAGTATTTTGGAAACTAGGCGGAGTCGTAACTTCTACAGATTCCAGTGAAATAGGGCGTCCTGCAATGACTCGAATGATATCGCTAATACTGGCTTCCGCTAGCGCATGAACTGCCTTGATTAATCCCATTTCCAAATGAAGCCTTTTTTGTGCCGACCAACGCATCTTGTCTTCGGTCTCTGACAACACCTCTACCAACCTCAAAATTTTATCCGTTTTGGTAGAAGCAATTAGAGTTCCAATGCTCTTCTGAAGGCTAGGAGGAATGGAAACGATGACGGCTGAAGGGTCAACTTTGCTGACAAGGACCTCGCGTACTGTTGAAATGATTTCAGAAAGAAACTGTCCCATATCGCGTCCTGCTTCTGCTTGGACTTGAACTAGTTTCAGCAAATCAGGCAGATTCTTCCCCAAAATAAATTTCAAGGCAGAAGCTACCGTTTCTCGAGAAGTAATGCCAAATATCTGGAGAACTTGGGATTCATCAATGGAATTGCCACAAAACGCTACCAACTGGTCGAGCATCGATTCAGCATCGCGCATCCCACCATCTGCTGCCTTGGCAATGGCAAATGCTGCTTCGCGGGTCAACTGGACCTGTTCCAATTCACAGATATGCAATAAATGCCCTGCGATAATATCTACAGGAATGGGACGAAGGTCGAATCGCTGACACCGTGAAAGAATAGTTGGCAAAATCTTATGAGGTTCTGTCGTCGCAAAAATAAATTTCACATGAGGGGGGGGTTCCTCAAGTGTTTTCAATAAGGCGTTGAATGACTCCTTCGTTAGCATGTGAACTTCATCAATGTACACAATCCGAAACGTCCCCTTGACCGGTGCAAAACGTACATTGTCCCGCAAATCGCGAATATGATCGATCCCACGATTCGAAGCCCCGTCAATCTCACGAACATCAAGACTCTGGCCTTCGGCTATCTCGCGGCAAATATCTTCATTAGGGTCAAAATCGACTTTGGGCCCGCCTGTACAATTGAGAGCTTTAGCAAAAATGCGAGCAGTGGAAGTTTTCCCTGTGCCGCGGGGACCAACAAACAAATACGCATGCGCCAAACGATTCTGTTCGATCGCATTGCGTAGTGTTTTAATGACATGATCCTGCCCCAACACGTCGTCAAATGTTTGGGGTCGGTATTTCCTGGCAAAAACTTGGTAGCTCACAGTCGTGGAGCATAGCTAAGTGTATGCCCTCATGGAAGTAAAATACGCGTTATCTCTTCACCTGCCATTTTCAAAACTAATTCCCCAGTCCAATTCCGTTTTTAACAAAAAATCACTGGCCTGTAGACAACTGATGGATGAATTCAATTCTCAATGTCAATAATTCTTCATCTTAATGGCATTGACATTCTTAACGTAAGAATACTTCAAAGGAATGTTTGTTCAAAAAAAGTTCTATTCTGACTTGGGGGGAACTCTAGTTTTGAACGCAATTCTATCCTTCATCTCTCCCCCTCGAGGGGAGGAATCATTCTCCCACTGAAGTTTTGTTGGAATTTGCAGAAACTTTTTTACCACCGAACTCTCAATCGTGTAATACCCAGGAAGACGAGGCTATAAAGTTCCCATCGATAGCGGAGATTACGAAGTTTCGTCTTCCAGAAGCATGTTTCTGAGGGAGGAAATGAAATCTGATTCTTCCTCTTTGGTAATAGGTGTTTGCATGATGTCATCCCATGCTTCGTAGATATAGAGGTCTTCCGGAATTTCTGAAAGGAACGATGAACGACGACATGGAGTACGTTCTCCGTAACGCAACCTAGTTGAACAAAAAGTCATCATGAGTTGTTCTTGAGCACGGGTAATACCAACGTAGAGAAGTCTCCTTTCTTCATTAAAGTTGCCTTCTTCAATGGAACGTTTATGAGGGAGGATTCCTTCTTCCAAACCGATGAGGTAGACATAAGGGAATTCGAGCCCTTTGGAGGCATGCATCGTGATGAGACAGACTCCTGGTTTAGATTCGATATCATCGCGCTCATCGTCATCTTGATCAAGAGAAAGATTACTGAGAAAATCAGTTAGTTGTTTACCAGGCTCCCAGTATTGATGGAGGTCTGCCTTAATATCGCCTATGCTGATTAACCGTTTTTGTTGTTCGTTTTCCGTTTTACAGCAACGGCACATGTAATCGCTGTACTTTGTCTCCTCAATGAATTCTTCTAGTAAGTCGCTATAATCTTGTTGACTGGCGATAAAGAGCTGGCGATATTTTTGAATGAGCTGAATGAATTGGCGAATACTGTTTTGCGTTCTAATGGAGAAACTGCCGAGGAAATTGCTGTCTTGCAACGCGTCCCAGACACTTTGGTTGTGTTCACGACTCCATTCAATAGCGAGTCGGGCTGTTGTATCGCTGATTCCGCGCGGCGGCGTATTCAAAACGCGTAGCAAGTGAAGATCGGCCTGAGGATTGTCGATCAACCCGAGATAGGCAATGATATCTTTGACTTCTCGCCTGTCAAAAAAACTCTTGGTTCCTACCATTTTATAGGGGATCTTATGTTCCCGGAGGGTTTGCTCGAGGATACGGCTTTGCGCATTTGCTCTAAAAAGAATGGCAAAGTCTTCCCAGTTACGATTTTTCTTCTGGCGTATCGACTCGATATCTTCGATAATAAATTCGGCTTCTTCGGCATCGCCTGGCATAGAGATGAGGCGGACGGGTACGCCACTGCCTCGATGAGCGTGGAGAGTCTTTTCGCGCCGTCCGACGTTGTGACGAATGAGAGCGTTGGCGACATCAAGGATAGGGGCGGTGCAACGATAATTTTCTTCTAAGCGAATGACTGTAGGGTTGGGGAAGAATGATTCAAAGTCCAAAATATTGCTAATTTGGGCGCCTCGCCAACCATAGATCGACTGGTCATCGTCTCCAACGACACAGATATTGTGTTTGGGCCCGACGAGGTGTTTTAAAAGGCGCATTTGCAAACTATTGGTATCCTGGAATTCATCAACCGTAATGAATTGGAAGCGGCTTTGCCAAGCTCTGCGGACATCTGGATTTTCTGCAAGTAATTTCTCTGCTAAAATAAGTAAGTCGTCAAAATCAACAGCATTTTGTGCAACGAGCTCACGTTGATAAGAGATGGCAATATTGCGGATGAGGGAATCCTTGATACCATCGAAACCTAATCCAGTATTGCGGGAAGCGCTGATTACAGACAGAACCTGAGCGGGGTCGAGTTTTTCTTTGCGTCCACCATGGCGTACAATGAGCTGCCGTAAGAGCCCCATTTGATCGGAACCAGCATAAATAGTAAAATTTTCTTTATATCCCAATCGACCAATATCTTCGCGCAAGATGCGTGTGCAGAGGGAATGGAAAGTACTGATGATCATGGCACGAGCCGACTTCTTATCAACCATCTGCGCAATGCGTTCACGCATTTCATTGGCAGCTTTATTAGTAAAGGTGACAGCCAGAAGGTTACGGCCTTGAATACCATTCTCAATCATATGCGCAATGCGGCAAGTCACGGTACGTGTTTTACCAGTGCCTGCGCCAGCCAGGATTAAAACAGGGCCTTCAATAGCATTGACAGCCTGACGTTGTGCTGGATTGAGGCTGTCCATAGAAAACGATTGTGCCATGTGACTTAATGTTGGCTTATTCTGCTGGGTCTAGGATAGAACCGATCTCGAGCGGTCGACCAGCAGCAAATTGTGCTACAGTCATTTTCTTTCCACCGTCTGGTTGAACACTTGGGATGAGGAGGGAATTTTCACCGCAGGCAACCAGAAGTCCGTGTTCACTGATGGAAAGGATGGTCCCTGGTATTGCAGAACGTGAATCTTTTTTGACTTTGGCACAGGGGAAGAGTTTGAGGCTGCGGTTGCGTCCCTTTCGATCTTTGAAATAGGTGTATGTTCCCGGCCAGGGATCATAGGCGCGCATCATGCGTTCGATTTCTATGGCTGAGAGAGACCAATTGATGCGACCATTACCTCGTACAAGTTTTGGTGCGTAAGTCGCCTGTGATTCATCTTGTGGGATTCTGATGGCTGTTCCTGATTCAATGGCGTGAATGACATCCATGAGAACATCGGGAGCTAGATTGGAGAGAACAGTGTGCATCATACCACAAGTTTCTTTGCCCATTAGGGGGAGGGAAACAGATTTGATGAGATCCCCAGAATCCAACTTTTGAGCCATATGCATGACAGTGACGCCAATGGAGGTATCGCCTTCGCGGATGGCAGCAGCGATACAAGAGGCACCGCGGTGTTTGGGGAGTAGTGAAGCATGGACGTTGATGCATCCCATGGGTGGCATTGTTAGGATAGCTTCTGGTAAAATTTGCCCATAAGCCATAACAATAATCAAGTCAGGCGCAAGTTCTCGAATGGCCTGGATGGATTCGGGTGTACGCAGGGATTCGGGTTGGAGGACGAGGATACCGTAATCTTCTGCCATGACTTTGAGTGCCGGTGCCATAAGCCGTTGATGCCTACCTACGGGACGATCTGGCTGAGTAACTACTGCAACAACGTCCGATTTGTTTAATAATCTTTGTAAAGATGGTAAGGCAATATCGCCTGTCCCCATGAATACGATACGCATGGCGGGGAGATTGCCGCGTAGAGGCCGTTTGGTCAACGGTATAAGTTCATTTACTCTCAGATTTTTTGAATTAGGATGTAAAAATCCCATCTATTAAAGTGGAAAAACAGAGGAAAAACCTGGAATGGGTGCTACTTGTCGAGAGGAATGGCGGTGGGGATGATTTCTTCTTGCTGACTATTGTATTGAACAGGAATGTTTCGTTCCATCATGAGATTAACGGCTATGACGGTTCGGTGCGTTTGGGCGGCGTGTTCTAGAATAAGACTGAGATTTTCTATTTGTTGCTCAAAGTCATAGATGCTGAACGTTGCTTTACAGCCAGACCGGAATTTGACAAGATACGACCATTCGTTACTGATAGTGATTTCATCTACGGGGGGAATATAAATGGATTTTTCCCTGATGAGCAATTTCAGCAATTGAACGACTCCTTTGAATTGTTCAATCGTGTGACCAGGAGCAATTTTCAGATTACCTGGATAGGGAATACGAAGAATCGGAGAGTAGTAGTAATCTTTGTGGATCTGTTGGTCATACGAAAAGATAACTCCATCGGCGTCTACAAACATACCTTGTTGAGGATTGTGATCCCTTATTCCCAATTTGGGACATTCAATCCATAGTTGTGGAATGCGTGCATCAATATCGACGCAAAGGGTGGACGGAAATTCTCGGCGAATAACGAGCCGTTTGATCGCTGGGGAAGAACGAACCCGTTCTTCGATTCCCTGAACATCGAGAGTGAGGAGGTTCTCGTTCCCTTTAAGACCCAACAACGGGAAAATCTTTTCTTTTGGAACAATCCCATTACTCCTCAATTCCAAACTTTTAATCTGCAGACCACTGTATTGAGAAACACTGAAATTCCATAAAAAGTAACCGATTGAACTAACTAAGGCAGTGTAAAATAAGAATTTGCCAGAGGCGCACAAGAAATCAAGAATACGTTTCTTCCACGGGAGGTGGAGGCCTGCTTTCCGCAAAACTCGTTCGAGTTGTTGAATTTCGAGGCGTTTGTCCTTGAGTCGGCGAGTACTCGTTTTCTTCTCGTGCGCCATAACGGAGTCGTTTCTTTACAGAAACGATAATTGAATTAGGTTCTAGTTACTTTGACTGAAAGTTCTGCAATGTAGCGGCAGAGTTCTTCATAGGACCATCCGGCCTGTTTAGCGGCTTTAGGCAAAAGGCTGGAGGGTGTCATCCCGGGAATTGTATTGATTTCGAGCACAAAGGGTTGTCTGTCGGATGCTCGAAGCAAAACGTCGACTCGCCCATAAACTTCGATACCGGCGGCTTGGTATGCTGCTGCGGCGACTTGCTGTACGGCTTGCGTTTCTTCTTGGGTAATATCGGCTGGGCAGATGTAATCCGTCCCGCCTCCCAGGTTCATCCAGGGGTATTTGTTCTTGAGGTCGTAAAAACCAGAGTGTGGTTTGATGTGAACAACGGGGAGGGGAACACCGTCAAGTATACCGACGGTGAGTTCTTTCCCATCAATGAATTCCTCGATAAGCAGGTGAGGATCGTGTTTCGCGGCGTCTTGCAGGGCAGGGAGTAGATCTTTTGAGTTGTGGACAATGTGAATACCGACGCTCGACCCTTCGCGTGCTGGTTTGATGACAAGGGGCACTGGAATATTCGGTAGAGATCCAGGATGTTCGGCCCAGTCTAAATAACAACAACGGGGCGTTGAGACTCCCGCTTTGAGAAATACCTCTTTGGAAGCAATTTTATCAAAGGCAATTTTACTAGAGCGACTACCAGCCCCAGTATAAGGAATACCGAGCTGCTCTAAAATTTCCTGGAGCTCACCATCTTCTCCAAAAGTGCCATGGATTACATTATAGACAAGTCCGGTGTCAGATGGTAAATCGATTTCGTGCCCTTGAACATCTAGTTCAGTAATATGGGTAAACCCAGCTTTACGCATTGCCTCTGCAACGGCTTTCCCTGATACGAGCGATACCTCTCGTTCTGCACCTGGTCCGCCCATGAGAACAACTATATGAGTGTCATTAGTGAGTGTCATAAGCAAAGAGTTGATTAAAATTGAGGCTCTCGGTCGCCGATGACTTGAGCTTCGCTCTGGAGTTCATAACCACATCGTTCTTTGACTTGTGCGCGGATTAAATCGATTAATTCAGTAATGTCTGTGGCTTTGGCATGACCTAAATTGACGATAAAATTAGCATGAATGTCAGAGACTTGCGCATTGCCTATTCGGGTATTTTTGAACCCAAGTTTGTCGATGAGTTTACCAGCAGAGACGGAATCGAGGTTTTTGAAAATACACCCCGCACTGGCCCCAGATGGCTGAGTCGTTTTTCTTTTCTGGCGACCTTCTTCGAGACGGGCAGCAATTTCTTCGGGATCTGTATGTGGTATGCCTTGGAAGGTGGCTTGCAGCACAAAGCTGGTAACAAATTCAGGTATGGAACGGTATTTGGCCAGGATATCTTCTTTTTTGTGTTCTCGTATTTCACCGTCATCGTCCAGGCAAATAGCCGATTGAAAAATATGCCACATGTCAGACCCCATAGCGCCAGCATTCATTCGAAGGCTTCCTCCGACACTGCCGGGAATACCGTCACACCATTCTAGGCCGCCGATATGATGCTGGAGAGCGAATGAAGCGAGTTTTTTGAGGCGTACGCCTGCACCTGCGGTAATGGTAAAATCTGGGTTCAGTATTAACGAATCGAATTCTCCACCTTCAGGATGGATAACAGCGCCTCGAATTCCCCCTTCTCGGACGATGATGTTGGACCCTCGACCGATGACACGAACGGGCAGACTGCGATCTCGGCAGTAGTTGATGATGTTTTGCATGGCGCTGATGCTGGTGGGTTCCAACCAAAATTGGGCACATCCGCCAACTCCCATGGTTGTATGCCGCTTCATGGGCTCATAGAGGTGCCCTGTTACTTGGTCTCCTCCTATGCGAAGCAGATCTTCTAATAAACTGAGATCTGCGGCAATTTTGGCTCCGCATTCGTGGACATTACCGGCGCCAAGTGTAACAAGCAGATCTCCTGGTTTGAGGAAATTGCCAACAGCATGGTGAGCTATGTTGAAATCAGGTAGGTACTGAGTACTTGTTGGGCCGTTCCGATGAATTGCATCGACAATGGTTTGACCGCTGATGCCTTCAATGGGCTTTTCACTGGCCGGATAGACATCAACGACAAATACTTGATCGGCAATCTGTAATACTTTGCCAAAATCATTATGAAGCAGTTTTGTCCGAGTGTAACGGTGAGGTTGGAAAAGGACGACTAAACGTTTGGGTTTAAGTGAACGAGCCGTCTGGAGGGTCATGGCAATTTCTGTCGGATGATGCCCATAGTCGTCTACAATGCGGTAAGAAGAGGAGAGATATTTAGTCTCAAATCGTCGCCGTGCACCAGCAAAAGAGGCTAGACCACGGGTAATTGAGGCAAAATCGACTCCCACTTCTCGTGCCAATGCAATGGCTGCCAATGAATTGAGAACATTGTGGCGCCCAGGAATACCTAATTCGACACGACCAATAGTGTGCCCTCGGAATTCCACATTAAATGCAGTATGGCCGCGCATTTCATGCACCTCGGTAGCTACATAATCTGCATCAGACCAACCATACGATAACGAGTTCGGATATTTAGAACATACGTCTTTAGCTCCAGGATCGGCGGCGCAGTAAATGATTTTTCCTCGGGTTTGGCGGCACAGTTGATCGAATACGCTTTTGATGTGATCCAAATCCCGATAGAAGTCCAAATGCTCGGCTTCGATATTTAGTACGATGGAGTATTCGGGAATGTAATTGATGAGAGTTCCATCGCTTTCATCTCCTTCGGCAACGAGGTATTCGCTATTTTCATTCCAATGAGCATTGGCTCCTAGGACTGGTATTTCTGCGCCGACGTAGTGACATGGGCGCATGCGCCCTTCGCGCAGAAGGTGGGCGGACAATGCGGAAGTGGTGGTTTTACCGTGGGTTCCGGAGACAATTACTCCTTTTTTGGCATTCAGGACTGCAGCTAAGCATTCAGCTCGCCGATAACATGGAATACCACGTGCGCGGGCGGCAGATAGAGTAGCATTTTCAGGACTGATAGCGCTGGAATAGATGACGAGCTCAACTCCATCGAGGGCAACGGCTGTGTGTGGGGTTGAGAAAATGAGCCCGAGCCCCTGTAGGCGTTCAGTTTCAGCACTAGTGACTCGATCAGAGCCGCTGACATGGTGACCCATTTCCAAGAGAATGAGAGCTAAGCCAGACATGCCAGAACCAGCAACACCGATCAGGTGGATGCGTACAGGCCGCTCTCGGTTTAAAATTTGTTTTCTTAAATCGTCAATCATGAGTGTTTGGATGGAGATGTCTGTTCGAGGACAGCAGTAATGCGCTCAGCAGCATCGGGAATATCGAGTTTTTTAGCAGCCGAACTCATCTCAAGCAAGGCTTGATCGTCTGATAAAATTTCGTGCAGGAAATCGACAATAGTTTGCGATGTTAATGATTCTTCCCGACAGGCTCGTGCTGCTTGGTGTGCTGAGAATACTCGCGCATTGTGAGCCTGATGGTCATCTGCGGCAAAGGGATAAGGGATGAGCAGGGAAGCTTTACCAGCGTGTGCTAGTTCTGTGAGGCTAGAAGCGCCAGAACGCGAGATGACGACGTCTGCCGCACTGTAAGCAGCCCCCATGCAAGAACAGAATGGAATGAGATGAACATTGGGTAGATCTTTAGCGATCTCCTTGACGCGTTCGTAGTCTGATGAACCGGTAATAATCAAGAAATCGCAAAGGTTCTGGCATTGTTTGGAGGCTTCGATAACTAGGGTGTTGAGGTTTCGTGCCCCTTGAGAACCTCCCATGGCGAGTACCATTTTTTGTTTGGGACGGAATCCCAAATGCTGATAAGCTTCTTCGCGTGGGATAATTCGTTGCAGTTCCATCCGGATGGGAGTTCCTGTTACGATGCACTTATTAGGGTCAAAGTAATGGCAGGCTTCTTCTAAACCTAAGAGAACTTTGTTGCACCACCGTGCGGTTAAGCGGTTGGCTTTACCTGGTAGCGCATTCGAATCGTGGACATAAGTACGCAACCCCATGCGTTTAGCTAAAATAACAGGAGGTAACGAAGTAAATCCACCCATGCCTAAAACGACATTAGCGTCGACTGCTTTCAAAATAGCCTTACAGGTTCGCCAAGTTTTCCACATGCGAAATAAAAATCGAAATAATTCCAATGAAGGAATTCGAGGCATGGGCACAGCCTCAATAACTTTGAAATCTAGATTACCGTACTGTTGGGTAGCCGTAGAATCAACTTTTTTTTGAGAAATAAGAAGGGTAACTCGATAGCCCTTCTCTTTAAGCGCTTGGGCAACAGCAATCCCTGGGAACAGGTGGCCACCTGTTCCTCCGCATGCAATTACAATGCTTGAAGTGGTCTCGGAAGGCTTTTTCATAATCTCACGTCGATGGAGGCTTCTTTCTTTCCGGATAATATGTCGTATTGGGGAAGGGGAACTGGAGAATGCCGTTGAATACTTGTTAGAATCCCTAACGCACCTAAAGAAAAAACTAAATTGGTTCCCCCAAAACTAATAAAGGGTAAAGGCAATCCTGTATTGGGTAAAGCTGCTGTAACAACGGCTATGTTCAACATGGCCGGACAGAAAATGATGGCAATGATTCCTACTACCAACAATCTGTAAAAAGGATCTTTGGTCTGAATGGCTAATGAAATTCCAGCAAAACAAAAAAGGGAAAAACATAACAAAACTCCCATGGTCCCCCATAGCCCGAATTCTTCACCTAATGGTGCAAAAATAAAGTCGGTGTGTGCAAAAGGTAAAGAACCGTGTTTTACTGTACTGTTCCCTAAGCCGGTACCGTTCAACCCTCCTAACTCCATAGCAAGTTTGGCTTGAGCCTGTTGGAGCCCAGCGCCACTCATGTAAGCCTCTGGGGCTCTCCAAGCTTCAATACGGCCCATCCGGTTTTCATTGCCTAAAATGAAGTAGCCTCCTATGATAAGCCCTAAGACACAGCTGAGCCCCAAATAGATGAGGTTAGCGCCAGCAGCAAAAATGACGCAAAATCCTGCTACGCCTAGAGCTGCCGCAGTCCCCATGTCTTTTTCAAAAAAGATAAGCCCAATGATGAAGGCAAATACTATTCCTGGCCATAGAAAACCTTTGACGAAGGTCGCTGCTGAATCTCGATATTTGGCATACCAATGAGCTAGAAAAATAATAAGACAGATTTTAGCGCATTCACTAGGTTGGAATTGAAACCCCAAATTGATCCAACGTCTGGCTCCGTTGACTTCGCGACCTATTCCAGGTACATAACACAATGCCAACAATAATGCTGCTCCACCGATAATCCACCATGTATAAGGGCGCACTACTTCGAATCTGAATCCTGAGAGTATAAAAGCCAGAATTAATCCCCCAATAGTGAACAGGGCTTGTCTGCGCAAGAGACTGTATTGTTCATCTTCGGCTTCTATCCATACGCCTGTGCTTGCAACCATCACCAGGCCTATAGTCAATAGGCAGATGACAGAAATCCAGACGAGGATGATGCTGAGTTTGGAGGACATTTCAGAATAGGGTTATTTTTGCGGGATGCGTATTTTCTGGCCGACTTGTATTTTACGAGGATCTTTGATATTATTGTGTTTTTGAATTTCGTCGACTGGGATGCCGTATTGGCGCGACAATTTGGAAAGCGTTTCTCCACGTTTTAACACGTGTACGGAATCCTGTTTCTTGACTGAAACAGTTGTTTCAGAGGGTGCTTCTTTGATGACCTCCTCAGGACGTTGCGGAAGTACCAATTGCGTACCAGCAGATAAAATACTGTTGGGGTTAAGCATTTTCAACTGCTCAACGGTGCAGTTATTATCTTGAGCGATCGAATCCCATGTATCGCCTGTCGCAATGATATGGCGGCCTTTGCCAGGTTTGACTGCGCTTGGGGTGTGGGTGGGTGCAGAATTTGTCTCGTCTGGAAGAGGCAACGCGACTGGGATATCATTAGAAGATGAGGTGTCGCTACTCGTGTCGGAGTCGTTGATAGGAATGGCTGAGGGAATGTCTGAAGAGTTATTTCTAGCAGCAGTGGAAGTTGAGTCCACCTCTGGTGTAGTCGTTGAAGTTTGAACAATCGTTTGAGAAGGCTCATTTGTTGGTGATTCAACGATTAAAGTCCCATCTGATTTGTCTTGGCTGGTAGCAGGTGGTTGAGACTGATTAGTAGACGGTGTCGATGAACTTGCGCTTGTTCCTTGGGACTGGATAGGTGGCTGAATTGGGATTGGATTATCTTGCTTTGCTAGGAAATTGCGGAGGAAAACTCCACCTATTACAATAATATGGACAAGAACGATCCCTACGAGGATGCGGATAAACGTTTTATTAGGCACTTCATCGTCGCGATCATTGATTGTTGAGTGATATTTCTTTTTGGTTTTACTGCCTGAAAAAACGTGAAATTTCTTTTTAGGAGTTTCCCTCTTGAATAAGGAGCGAGATTGGGGTTTTCTTTCTTTCATGTTTGGTGAATGGGGGTGATTAGGGTAATGCTAGGACTGCGTCTCGGTAAGCTTGGCCTCGTTGAACATATCCGGAGAACATGTCAAAAGAGGAAGTTCCGGGAGAAAAAAGAACGACATCGCCGCAGTTGGCAAGCTGTTGTGCATGTTTGACACAACCAGGGATGTTTTGTTCGATATAAGTTGGAATATGAGGAGAGAAGGTATCGTACAATTGCTGATGGATTTGTCCGAAAACAATGGCGGCTTTAGCTTTTTGCTTCAACAGGGGGATAAGAGGATGATAGTCCAACCCTTTATCTTTACCGCCAGCAATGAGAACTACGGGAGCTTTTTGAGATTTTATGGCAGCTTCAAGCGCATGAAGATTGGTCGCTTTTGAATCGTTGAGCCAAATAACTCCATCTAAAGTACGTACAAGTTCACAGCGGTGGCCAGGTGGCACGAATTCTTTGAGCGCTGCACAAATAACCGAGGCATTAATCCCTAAAGCTCGGCAGGCCAAATATGCTGCCATCACATTTTCTGAATTATGGATTTGTGACATGGCAGTTTCTTTGAGGTCGATGATTGGTTGCCCGTGATCCATGATAATGCCATTTTCACATGATAACGTGGCAGGCAGACCTTCGGTCGTAAAAGTCAGGAGTTGAGCTTTAAGAGGTGGCAATGATTCGCCAGCGCGCACAACTGCCCAATCTGCTGGAGTCTGATTGTCAAAGATGTGTAATTTGTCCTGATAGTATTCCTCAACTGACACATAACGATCCAAATGGTCAGGAGCAAAATTGAGCCAAATAGCTACATCCGGATGGAATTGTTGAACGCTTGCCAATTGGAAGGAACTTGCCTCTAAAGCTAGAATTTCAGGGACGTCCTTCCTGAGAAGAAGTTCAGAGACAGGAATACCATAGTTACCACAGGCTTCCGCTCGGAATCCAGCTTTCTGAAGAATTTTGGCGACTAAGGCTGTAGTAGTTGTTTTCCCATTGGTCCCTGTAATGGCAATAATTTTTCCTGTGAAAAAGCGAGAGGAAAATTCAAACTCACCCATGACCTCTTGTGCCTGAGAAATGAACGCTTGGGCAAATTCGCATTTGGGGTCGACTCCTGGAGATAAAATGACCAGTTCAGGATGGAACCGAAGAGCATCTTCAACGGTAGCGTTCTGAATAACAGGAATAACTTCTTCCCAGTCCTTAAGAGGGGATGAATCAAACACACATACTTGAGCACCGCGACTTTGCGCCAGCAAAGCTGCAGCTTTCCCACTGCGACCTGCCCCTAGTATGGCAACTTTGAGTGATTGTAAATTCATTGTATTATTGAATACCAAGACATGTTATACCAGCAATGGCCAGGAATAGACCGACTATCCAAAAACGTACAATAACCTGTGTTTCTTTCCATCCTCCCAACTCAAAATGATGATGAATGGGGGCCATTCGAAAGATTCGTTTCCCTCGAGACTTAAAACTAGCTACTTGCAAAACAACCGAAGTCGCTTCCGTAACAAAAATTCCGCCGATAACAATGAAAAGGATTTCTTGGGTGGTACATATGGCTACCATACCCAGCGCTCCACCTAAAGCTAACGATCCTGTATCCCCCATGAACACTTTGGCCGGGTAACAATTGAACCACAAAAATCCTAAACATGACCCTATAATGCCGCTCATTAGTATGCTTAGTTCGATAGCCATAGGGTGATGAGGACAATTCGGTAGGATTGAAGTTCCCGCAAGTGCTGCGATAAATGCATAGGCTCCCCCGGTCGAGACAACGCTACCTGCCGCCAAACCGTCTAATCCATCCGTTAAGTTGACGGCATTAGAAGCCGATACAAGTACTAATGCACCAAAGAGAATACAAAACCAACCTATATCAATGCTCCCGTAAAATGGAATGAATAACTGACTGACTTGTGCTGAAGTCGAGTTAGGAATATCTGCGCCTGGGTAAAAATAGAGAACGGACATGGAACCAAGCCCAACAATCCATTGAAATACAAGCTTGAAACGCGCTGAAACTCCGTCTGAGGTTTTTTTTGTAACTTTTAGATAATCATCCCAGAAACCCAATACTCCCAACAACAACATGACAACGGTGCTGACTGCTAAAAAGATGTTCCATTTAGCAAACAGGATAACTGATAAAAGAGTACTAGCTAAAATGAGAATGCCTCCCATTGTTGGGGTCCCCATTTTCGCGCCATGCAGTTTTGCAAGCTGATGGACTTCTTCTTCTGACCGGATGGGCTGGCCAATCTTCAAGGCAATGAGTTCGCGAATGACTCGCGGCCCTGCTACAATCACTAACAGAAAGGCGATTAGGCAGGAGGCTACCATCCTTACGCCGAGTGGCAGGATGATATCGTTAGGTAAAAGAGATTGGATGAGAGATTGAGGCATTTTAATTGAAAATGTGATGTAAAACTGATTCCATGCCAGTGAAATGGCTGCCTTTGAACAAGACAGCATCACCAGGTTGTAATTGCTGGCTTAACCATGCAGCTGCCTCTTCTGATTGTTCAAAATATTTTGTAGTGAGGTTAGGAAGCGAAGATTGTATGAGAGCTCGTGCAGGTGCCCCAACAGCAACAAGAACATCTATTTCGAGATTTGCCGTATATTGGCCAATTTCTTGGTGAGCTTGCTCGGCAAATGATCCTAATTCTCCCATTCCCCCTAAAACAGCCCAACGTCGTCCTGTAACATCGGTCATACTGGCGAGCACATCTAAAGCGGCTTTCATCGATTCGGGGTTTGCATTGTAGGTGTCGTCAATCACAACGATATCTCGAACCGTGAAACAATGCATACGACCTTGGTTGAATTGGGCTGATGAGAGTCCCGAGGATATGGATTCTGGGGCTAATCCCATCACCCAACCCGTTGCTGCCGCTAATAAAGAATTGGATACCATATGGCGGCCATACGTGTTTAAATGAACAGGCTGACGACAAAATCCATCAATGACGAGAAGATAATCAATCCCTTGAGAATGAAACCTAATGCTTTCTGCGCGCACGTCGCCTGCTCCGATTCCTACTGTGATACATCGGGCTTTTGTCGATGATCGAATGAGTGAAGCAAAATTACAGTCGATAGGATAAACCATGGTGCCATCGCTAGGTAAACAACGTGCAAGCGTACATTTTTCTTGAGCGATAGCTTCATGGGTTTTCAAGAATTCAAGATGCGCGGACCCAATTGAAGTGATAATGCCAATTTGCGGCTGAATCATGTTACAGAGTGGAGTTAACTCTCCAGCATGGTTCATACCCATTTCCCAGACAGCAACTCGGTCGTTGGAGTTGGCATTGAAGATAGACAGTGGAACACCTAAATGGTTGTTGAAATTTCCCTGAGTTGCCGTTGTTGGGTAGCGCTGAGCCATGACGCTACGGACAAAATCTTTAGTGGATGTTTTGCCACTTGACCCAGTAATGCCAATGACTGTGAGGTTGTTTAACTGATTCCGGTACCAACGAGCTAGAGTTTGCAAGGCTACTAGTGTGTCGGGCACAAGAATGACTGGTTTAGAAGTTTCCAAAAACTGAACTGGTCGACTGACAATAGCAACAGCTGCACCTTGATTTAATGCTTGTCCAACGAATTGATGCCCGTCAAAGCGTTCGCCATTCAATGCAAAAAAAATCGAATTGGAAACTACAGCCCGGCTGTCTGTACTGATAGTAATATCCAGTACAGCATTGCTATTCCCCTGTAGCAGAGTGCCATGGCATAGAATGGCTAAATCATGAACGGTCAGTTTTTCCATGAAATGGCTTTTGGAGGTAATTTTGTTGGTTTTGGTGGGACCAATGAGCAAGTGCTTGGCGCACTTGAGTGAAATCGTTGAAATCAATGCGTCCGTCAGCTACTTCCTGATAGGTTTCATGTCCTTTTCCGGCGATGAGAACGATGTCATTCTTTGCTGCTTGTTCGATGGCGGTACGGATGGCTTCTTTGCGGTCGCTAATAGTTTGGATTTTGCTTGAAGGCATTCCGGACAGGATGTCGCGAATAATAGCTTCGGGATCTTCACTGCGTGGGTTGTCTGAGGTAACAATACAGGAATCGGAATATTGAGCTGCTATTTTTCCCATGAGTGGCCTCTTGGTGCGATCACGGTCCCCTCCGCAACCAAATACCGTAATTAATTTGCCGGAACCTAGATCTTTGAGCGTTTTACAAGCATTGGCCAGAGCATCTGGCGTGTGAGCATAATCAATGAAAATATGAACATTTTCTTTAATGCCAGCTAATTCCATGCGACCTGGAATTTGGTGACAGGAGGCTAGCGCAGCAATAGAGTCTCGGATGGGAATGCCAACACATACAGCTCCCGCTAAAGCCCCCAATGCATTATACAGGTTGAATCGTCCAATAAGCGGGATGCGAATCAGGTAAGATTTGTTCTTGTAAACAAGTTCGATTTCGCTCCCTTTGGGAGACATATGATGTGGAATCATACGAAAGTCGCATTGCAGCGAAGAACCAAATGTTTTAATAGTTAACGAAGACGCAAACATCTCGGTGAGTTTTCGCCCATATTCGTCGTCAATATTGATGAGAGCAATGGGTTTTTTCTTCCCTGGTCCTTGAATAATCTGACGAAAGAAATCAGACTTTGCCTGGAAGTACTCTTCCATCGTGTGGTGATAGTCTAGATGATCTTGAGTAAGATTGGTGAAGATTCCTACATCAAATTCAATGCCGACTGTTCGGTATTGAGTTAGAGCATGCGAGGAAACCTCTAATGCAACGGCGCGACAACCGTGATTTAACATATCGTTAAGCATGCTGGCTGTATCAAGAGGACCGGGTGTAGTTTGCTGGGATGGAGTTCGGGTCGCCCCATTGTCGTAGGTGACTGTACCGATCAAACCTGCCCGATGCCAATATTTCCGGAAAATGTGCTGCAACAGGAATGTGGTCGTCGTCTTTCCATTGGTCCCAGTTACTCCAACGGTCTTTAAATAGCGGGAAGGGAACCGATACCAGGAAGCTGCTAGAAGCGCTGCTGCTACGTGTGCATTTGGGATTTGTACCCAGGCAACTTGTGAAGCAAGAGTCGGTGGTGCTGCTTTTTCAGAGACAATAGCTGAGGCTCCTTGGCGGATGGCATCTGGGATGAAGTCGGCACCATCCACATGAGTCCCTGGGATGGCAATGTAACAAAAACCGGGTTGAATCTTACGACTGTCTACAGCCACTCCAGCAATGTTGACCGATTCTGTTCCTGTTATTTTAGAGGTTGGTAAAGGAGCTAAAAGTGTTTTTAATTTCATAGATCGTTTTTTCTTGCTTTAATGCTGTTAACCAACTCGTTGTAAAGATATAGTTTGATGTTTGGCTTGTGCGGAATTGGCCTCAAACCTCGACCTCAATGCTATTTTTGATTTTTCCTCGGCACCTGCTATAGGCTCAGTCGGAGGGATATTCAATGCTTTAGCAATTCTTTCTGCAACATTTTTGAAAATTGGAGCTCCGACCGTTCCGCCTCCAGGTCGACAGTCCGTTGGATGAGGGTCGTCAATTACAACGAGGCAAACAAAGGCAGGATTTGAAGCCGGAAGCATTCCAGCAAATGAGACGGTATAACGATTGTCGTAATATCCTCCTTTTTCTTTGACCTTGTGGGCAGTACCAGTTTTGCCTCCGATCTGATATCCAGGGACATTGCCGCGTCTTGCGGTTCCACCTTCTCCTGCGACGCGGGCTAAGGCAGTACGGAGGTTTTTGGAGGTCGATTCTTTCATGACTCGTCGTAAGACGGTAGGTTCTCGATGCTCTACAATTCGACCGTTACTGTCGTAAATGGTATCGACCAATCGTGGCTTCATTAATAACCCTCCATTGGCGATAGCAGCATAAGCCATTGCAACTTGCAGGGGGGTAACCATAATGGCATAACCATACGTAATACGTGAAAAGTTAGCGAATACTTCGCCTTTCTGACATTGACTTCGCGCTTCTGCTGGAAGTTCAATTCCAGTTTTGTCTCGGAATCCGTAGGCTTCCAGGTATTTTTTGTAAACGTCCCAACCGCCCGCACGGCAGCCAATGCGGAAAGCACCAGGATTGCTGGATTTTTTGAGTACATCTGCGACTGATAGCATGCCATAGTGGCGTGGCGCATCGGTGACTGGACGAGATCCAGGGACTGAGGCGCTCGAACAATCTATCATGGTGTTAAAACTTAGTTTCCCTGTATCGACAGCCGAGGTGACCGAAACTACCTTGAAGGTAGAACCAGGTTCATAGAGCCCTTGAACAGCGTAATTAAGAGCTCCTTCCTGCATGTTCTCTTTTGTGTTGAGATTGAACTGAGGGCGACTGGCCATGGCCAAAATACTGCCTGTTTGGGGTTCGACGACAATGATAGTACCACGTGGTGCATGGAAATGAGCCAACCCTTTGTCGAGCTCTTCTTCGACAATAGTCTGCAAATCCATATTGATCGTTAGCTTGATGTTGAGACCATCGACCGGCGGTTTGTATTTGTCGTTTTGAGAAGGAATAATTTGGCCCCGGTTGTTACGTCTCGATTCTCGAAACCCTTTTTGTCCGATTAAATAAGGGTCCATTGTTTTTTCAAGTCCTGTAATTCCACTGAGCAACGTGGATCCTTCTGTTTGGTAACCAACATATCCCAATATATGGGTGAGACAGGTTGGGGCTACATAAGAACGTTTCCAGGAACGCTCACATTGGAAACCCTGGACTCGTGCATTATGGAGGGCCTGGCGGAGACCTTCTGCTTTGTCTTCTGGCAAATTTTGCGAAATGACTACGCGCATTTGCTTTTTTTTAAGTCCTGTTTGCTTGAGCTTTTCAATGACTTCGTCTGTTGAGACTCCTAAAATGGGAGCTATGATGGCTGCTGCATAGTTGATGTACTCCGATACATACAATTGAACAATGCTGGGATTATATTCATCTTTAGATTGATCAGATTGCCCCTTTGTAGGTTTGTTCTCGTCGTGGAAGATAGATCGATAGATGACATTAAGGTTTTCGCGTTTCTCTTCGTGTTCCGTTTGCTCTGGCTCTGGCATTTTTGCCTGAATTAACAAGCGTCGGCGATAATAACCAATTAGTTTTTCGCGGCCGTGTTCATCGAGTGTGCCCCATTTGTTAGAATGGACTGCTTTTGAATAGGCAAGTCCCCAGGTAATGATGTTAATGTCTTTGAGATGATAGAGGTCTGCAATGAGATCGGCTGTCTGAATATTAGTAGTTAACACCTCTTCTCGCGAGTCCATGATGAGTCCGCGGCGTGCAGGCAATTCCTCCACCTCAAGGCGCCCTCCACCCGATAGCGTGTCTCTGTCTTGGGCGTTGTTAATATGTAAATCAATTAATACCCAGCCTAAATAACACACGATCCCCCCAGCCACACAACATAAAAGGAGGCAACGCTTGGCAAAAGTGGTGTTTTTTCCTAGTGACACCGGTAAGTGACTGGTAATACGGTTTATTTGGAAGCCATAGTTGGCTGGTTAGTTGGCGCGTGAATTGATTCGATTTGCTGGGGCTGGATTTCTTGAAGGGTTGATTTATCCTGAGCTAAGCGATCTCGAATAGCCCATCGGCTAGCATTAGAGGCGATTTGAGCCTTGTAGTGCTCTGTAGCCAATTTGCTAGAGGCAATTTCGTTGTTCATTTCTTCAATGTCTCGCATGACATTGATTTGCTCGTTTCTCAATACGCCATAACAGACTCCAGCAGAGCATAACATAATGGCGAAAATGATCATCCAAATCAGAAAGAAGAGATTGATTTGGTGATTACTGCGATGTCGCATGTGAAAAATTTTCATCATTTGAGGGGGGGCTAACGAATTTTTTCAACTGCACGCAATTTGGCACTGCGTGAACGTGGATTTGATGAGAGTTCGGATTCACTAGGTGTGATAGGGTGCCTAGTGAGGAGACGAAAACAATAGTCGGGATTCGGTCTGGGAGCAGGCCATTCCTTACGGTCAATTTCAGGTTTACTATGGTAATCAAAAAAGCGTTTAACCATGCGGTCTTCCAGACTGTGGAAAGAGATGATAGCTAATCTGCCGTTGGTGTTTAACAGTTCCGTTGAAGCTACCAGAAGGCGTTCTAGAGCGTCTAATTCCTGATTGACAGCAATGCGAAGCGCTTGAAAAGTTTTAGTTGCTGGATGAAGTTTCCCTTTACGAGGAAGGATACTGGCAATGAGGTTTGCCAGTTGGCTCGTTCGCTCAATTGATTGAGTGGTTCTTGTCTTAACAATGGCCCGTGCAATGGTTCTGGAGTTTTTTTCCTCGCCATACATCCAGATGATATTGGCTAACTCTTGCTCAGTAAGAGTGTTGACCAAGTTAGCAGCAGTCTGCTGAACCTGTGGATTCATGCGCATGTCTAGCGGACCGTCTTCCCGAAAGGAAAATCCTCGTTCAGCAGAATCAACTTGGTGAGAAGATATCCCCAAATCGGCGATAATACCGTCTACGTGCTGGATACCGTGTGAGGCAAGCAACGATTGTAGATTGCCAAAATTCCCAGCCAAAATATTGAGTCGCGAACCAAATCGTGATAATCGAAGCGAAGCAGCAATTCGAGCTTCGGGATCTTGATCTATTCCCCAGACTTCAGCTCCTTGCTCTAACAGTTGTTCTGTATGGCCACCTCCCCCTAGGGTCGCATCGATGAAAACCTTCCCTGAGCATGGCTGCATGAGATCAACAGTTTCGTTTAAAAGAACAGTAATGTGGTGAAAGTTTGCCGATTTAGGCTCATTAGAAATGAGACTTGAATCGTTTACCTGGGCGAGAAGAGGGCCAATTTCTTGAACTATATTCTGAGTGAGCAAAGACCATGATGCCGAGGGCATGATGGTATAAATATATTGAGAATCGAATAATTCAGGATAAGTTTGGGACCATGAATTGATACATTGATCAATACCAATTTCTCCTGATAGGGTAATAAGGGCGTGACCGTGATTTTCCAGGAGGCAACAGGCGATGAGTTCATAGTCGCAACCTGATTCCATGGCAGTCAGTAATTCCAGATCGGCTAAAGTATAAGAAAAAGGCTGTTTCCCACAATGCAGAGGATGTTCGACATATTGTTCGAAATCTTCAATGAGTTGAGTATCGAGAGCTACCAATTTGCCATAGGCGCTTCTTAAGCCTGCTTGTTCTCGTTCCTGAGCATGTTTCTCTTTGATGGAAGCCCACGCCTTTTGTTCTTGAGGAGAAAGTGCGTCTATTTTCCAAAAAGTGATGTAGTATCCTAGGCCGCTGAGTTGGCTTTTTTTGACTATGCAAACTCCATGTTGACCGGCAAACCATCCCTGGCGCTGGAAATTTTCAGCGTTGATCTGTTGGGTGGATGATGGTGTCGAGTGGGATAACATGGTTAGAAAATTCCAAAATCAGCATTGACTTCTTCGAGACGTGCTAATTCCAGCCGTTCGTATTCTTCATAACGCTCTGGTTGCCATATTTCGAAGTACGAACCACGGCCTACTAACTTAACCTCGCCAGTCAATTCGCTGCGGTCGCACATCTTTCGAGGAATTAACATTTTCCCTTGGGCGTTGATTGTTGTTTCAACGCAATCGGCATAGAGTTTCCCAATCAAAATATCTTTGATTACAGGAGTTTTATCTGACTCTTGAATCAAGGTTACATACTCTTGAAATTTGTCCTGAGTTAATGCCTTAATTACGGTAAGTCCTTCTTTCTTAGCCTCTAATAAAAGAATGGGACACCCAGAATCAGCAGCCCATTCCGAAGGAATCGCAATACGATTCTTTGGATCGAGCTTGTGATCGAACTTGCTTCGCAGTTCATTGGAGAATCCCTTAGGCATAACTATAGTACACTTGGATGCACTCAAGTACACTTGAATACACCTCAAAAGTCAACTATTCATGCAGAGTGCAAGTCATTTTTTTTGAACCTGAAAGAAGTGGTTCTTGCAGCGAATGCACTGCCTGATAGAATGAGGGCCATGTTGGATTTTTGTGTATTGGGCAGTGGTAGCTCAGGTAATGCATCAATTCTTCGTTCTCAAAACGCAACAATTCTGATTGATGCAGGATTTAGTGGGTTGAGATTACGGCGTAAACTGGTAGAGGCTGGAGTAAACCTCAATTCGATTGATGCGGTTCTTCTAACGCACGAACATACAGACCACACTCAGGCATTAGGACAATTGCTCAAGAAAGCGAATATCCCAGTAATGGCGACTAGACACACCTGTTTGTTTTTGAAGGAAAAGGCGCCAAATGTACAGTGGTTTGTTTTTGAAAAATCCCAAAGCTTTCGGATTGGTGATATTTCTGTAACTCCCTTTGCTATTTCACATGATGCGGTCGATCCTGTGGGGTTTCGCTTGGAAACCTCGTATGCTTCTCTGGGGATTCTATCTGACACTGGCTGTTGTAATTCGACGATTAAGCAACATCTCGCTGGCTTGAATGCTTTGTATGTTGAATCAAATTATGATCCTGATATGTTAGAGGCGACACCAAAACGCCCTTGGCCTCTTAAACAAAGGATTGCTTCTCGTTACGGACATTTGTCAAACCAACAAGCTTCCGATTTTGTTTCGCAGATTTTGCATCCTGGATTACGCCATATTATTCTTGCTCACCTTAGTTCTGAAAGTAATTCAGAACTTTTAGCAAGAGAGACGATGGCTGCGGTTATTGCTAATGCCGGGCTTAGTCAGTCAATTGTGTTAAGTTGTGCGCGTCAGCATGAAATTTTACCGTGGATTTCTATCGGATAAGTTATATGAGTTGAGCAGAGTTGATTCTATCACATGTTCTTGTCTTCATGCGAAATTATTAGTACTGTTGTTGCATCTATAGCGGGTTCCATTGCTTCTTCCCGGGTAAAAATGGATCTCTTTGGTGTGATTGTAACAGGTACAATAGCTGCTATTGGCGGAGGTACCATCCGAGATATCTTGCTTGGGCTTCCTGTATATTGGACTATTCCAACGGGCGAAAACTATTTGCTTATATCTGGCGTAACGTGCTTTATTACATTTTTTACCAACCAGAAGTATCCTCCGCCTTTGGGAACCATCCGTATCGCAGACGCAATTGTTCTTGCCTTGTTTGGTGTAATCGGCACAGAAAAATCTCTCATCAATGGCTTTGGCTCGTCAATAGCGATTGTTATGGGTATTTGTACTGGCGTTGCAGGTGGTTTGTTGCGAGACGCCTTGACGGGGAATGTCCCTTATGTGTTTCGGCCTGGTGAACTATATGCTACGGCTGCTTTCCTGGGCTCTGCAACTTATGCATTAATGGATCTTCTTGGGATCAATTCCTCTATTTGTTTCATAACAGGATTTTGTATTACTTTACTTGTGCGTCTTGCTTCAATTCACTGGAACTGGAATCTTCCTTCACATCAGCCCATGTTCCAGACTGTTTTTCACGATTCCCCAACTGATTCCGCTAAAAAACAAAAGTAGATTTTCATTAGTGCCCAGTAAAATTCTTTTGAATCAACTTCCCCTAAAGGTTTGTTTTACTAGAGGGAGTCGAAGACCTTAAAACACAGTGGGGAACGTATTGTCAACCAACCGACACTCATTTTTAACCGGGCAGTAATAATTAGTTCCAAGGAAAATACAAAACGGACAGTTTCAAAAAAGATTGAAACTGCCCGTTTGTTAATATGAATAACTGATTAGAAATTAATAACTATCGTCTCCGAAATGGATCGGATCGCCTTCATCGTTCTGGGGTTCAGGTTCTTCGATGACAGGAAGGATTTCCTCGGCCCCTTGAGCAGGTTCTACTTTAATATTGCGGTAGGAGGCAAATCCAGTACCCGCTGGGATTAAGTGGCCCATGATCACATTTTCCTTGAAACCTTCAAGCATATCAGTCTTGCCAAGCGTTGAGGCTTCAGTCAAAACACGTGTGGTATCCTGGAAAGAGGCAGCTGAGATGAACGATTCGGTTTCTAGAGAAGCTTTGGTGATACCCAAGAGGATGGGCTTTGCCACAGCAGGTCGACCACCTTTTTTCTGGATGTCTTCATTGATGCGGTCAAATGTAGTTTTATCGACCTGGTCGCCCCACAGGAAATCAGTATCGCCAGGTTCGATAATAGCGACTTTACGCAACATTTGACGAATAATGATCTCAACGTGCTTGTCGTTAATCTCTACGCCTTGGAGGCGATACACTTCCTGAACTTCGTTAACGAGGTGCTCCTGGAGACGTTCTTTGCCGCAAACATCAAGGATTTCATCCGGAGAAACTGAACCTTCAGTGAGCTGGTCACCCTGATGTACATGGTCGCCTTCGTGGACGACGATGTGCTTATTCTGGGGGACAAGATGATCGACTTCTTCGCCCGTGTGCGGATCGACAACGATGATGTTTTTCTTGCCCCGAGAATTTGGGACTCCGTCCATTCTTACAATGCCGTCGATTCGGGCAATTGTACACGCGTCTTTGGGTTTCCGAGCTTCAAACAATTCTGCCACGCGAGGGAGACCACCAGTAATATCCTTTGTCTTGGAAGCCTTACGTGGTGTTTTTGCTAACATGGCTCCTGCAGAAATGACATCGCCTTCTTGGACGGAGATGTTAGCACCAGACGGGATAGCATAAGAAGCGAGGATTTCGAGGGTTTCTGGATCCTTGACTACGACTTGTGGGTGAAGTTCCTGTTTGTGTTCGATGACGACCATGGAAGAAGCACCTGTCTGCGAATCTTTTTCGCGAGAAACGGTGATACCTTCAATGACATCTTTAAACTCAACCTTACCAGAGAACTGAGAAATAACCGGAACATTATAGGGGTCCCATGTGGCGAGAGTTTGATCTTTCTCGATTGAACCACCGTTAGGGATATAAAGTATCGTACCTAAGATGAGTTGGTAAGAATCTAGTTCGCGTCCTTTTTCGTTAACGATGGTAACGGTGCCTTGTTTATTAAGGACAACATGATTACCTTCGGCATTTTCAACGACAGTTAACTCTTCTGGGTAGACAACTTTACCGGCATTCCTAGCTTTGATGATCGGTTGTTTAAATGCAGTAGTCGCAGTGCCGCCAACGTGGAAAGTTCGCATGGTTAACTGAGTACCGGGCTCACCGATAGACTGAGCGGCAATGATGCCAACAGCTTCGCCGATCTTCACTTCGCTACCTGTAGCCAAGTTGAGTCCGTAACATTTTGAACAACAACCACGCTTCAATTCACAAGTCAGTACTGAACGAATTTTCAGTTTCTCAACGCCAATCTTCTCTAATTTATCTGCTTGCTTTTCGTCAATGAGCTGGTTGACATCAACAATAATTTCACCCGAGACTGGATCGACGATACGTTCACAGGAAACTCGCCCGTAGACACGGCTTGCTAGCGAAGCAACGAGATCTTCACCATCGTAAATGGCATGCACTGTAATGCCATTGGTAGTATGGCAGTCATCGTCGAACACGATTACATCTTGAGCGACGTCTACCAACTTACGTGTCATGTATCCAGAGTCAGCCGTCTTCAAAGCAGTGTCTGCGAGCCCTTTACGTGCGCCGTGTGTAGAAATGAAGTATTCCAACACAGACAAACCTTCGCGGAAGTTCGAGGTAATTGGGCGTTCAATAATTTCACCGCTTGGTTTAGCCATCAAACCTCGCATACCCGAAAGCTGTTTGACCTGGGCCTTGTTACCGCGAGCTCCGGAGTCAACCATCATGTAAAGCGGACTAGCCATGGCTGAACCTTCATTATGCTCCAGTTTGGAGTAGAGAGCCTTCTGAATGGTGTCTGTAGCCTGGGTCCAAATGTCAACGATTTTCTGGTAACGTTCACCATCGGTGATGATACCATTTTTGTACTGTTTAGTGACTTTTTCAACTTCCTTGTAAGCCTTTTCAATTTCGGTCTTCTTCTGGGATGGTACAACCATGTCGACGATACCGATTGAGCATCCAGATCGGGTTGCTTCCTTAAAACCAAGATTCTTTAGAGCATCAAGGGTCTGGACGGTACGCTCTTTACCGACGGTTTGGTAACAACGCCAGATGATATCGCCCATCTGTTTTTTACCAACATTGCGGTTGATATAACCAATTTCGGAAGGCCAGATTTCGTTAAAACGTACACGGCCAGCTGTGGTGATGATAATTTTCTTCGTTACATCACCATATACCACCTCATCAGGCTTTTTACCATAGTCTGGGTTGCGTAACCGAATCCAGTCGTGGTATCCGATTTTACGAGCTGCGATGGCGTATTCAACCTCACCGATTGATTCGAACAGAGGTAAAAGGTGTGAATTATCATGCTGTTCCTTAATTTCAACAGCACGTGTGTGCGTCAAGAAATAGGCACCCAGAATAATATCTTGTGTTGGAGTTGTGATAGGCTTGCCAGAAGCAGGCGAGAAGATATTGTTGGTCGACAACATGAGCTGACGCGCTTCGAGCTGAGCTTCTACAGACAATGGTACGTGAACAGCCATCTGGTCTCCATCGAAGTCGGCATTGTAAGCATTACAAACCAAGGGGTGCAAACGAATAGCGGAACCTTCGATGAGTACAGGTTCGAAGGCTTGGATAGACAAACGGTGCAGAGTAGGGGCTCGGTTTAACATGACCGGGTGGCCTTTCGTCACTTCTTCAAGAATATCCCAGACTTCCGGCGTTTTCTTATCGATCAGTTTCTTAGCCGAACGCACCGTATGAACATATCCAAGCTCCTTCAAGCGGTGAATAATAAAGGGTTCGAAGAGAACAAGAGCCATTTTTTTGGGAAGGCCACACTGGTTCATCTTCAATTCTGGCCCGATTACGATGACAGAACGCCCCGAGTAGTCTACGCGTTTACCAAGAAGATTCTGACGGAACCGGCCCCCTTTACCCTTAAGCATGTCGGAAAGAGATTTCAATGGACGGTTCCCAGCCCCAGTGACGGCTCGACCATGACGGCCATTGTCGAATAGCGCATCAACAGCTTCCTGCAACATGCGTTTCTCGTTACGGATAATAACATCTGGTGTTTTGAGACTTAACAGAGTTTTCAACCGATTATTACGGTTGATAACACGGCGATATAAGTCATTGAGGTCAGAAGTTGCAAATCGCCCAGCATCCAAGGGAACGAGCGGACGAAGATCTGGTGGAATTACGGGAAGAACCGTCAAAATCATCCATTCTGGACGAGTCCCGGAAGAGAGAAACCCTTGAACAAGCTTGAGGCGTTTGGCAAGTTTACGCTTGTTTTGTTTGGAGTTGGTGCCATCCATTTCAGCCTGAAGTTCTTGGGCGAGTTGTACAAGATCGATATTCTTGAGCATCTTCTGGATAGCTTCAGCTCCCATTCCAGCCTCAAAAGCATCGCTTCCGTATTCATCTTCATATTGGCGGAACTCTTCTTCAGTTAGGATCTGACCTTTTTCGAGAGGTGTTTCGAGTGGATCGATGACGATGTAATCTTCATAATAAATGACGCGTTCAAGGTGGCGTGCCGTCATATCCAACATTAAACCAATACGGCTTGGCATACATTTGTAAAACCAGATGTGAGAAACTGGTACTGCCAATTCAATGTGACCCATGCGTTCACGACGAACACGGGAGTTCGTGACTTCGACCCCACAACGGTCGCAAATCACGCCTTTATGCTTAATGCGTTTATACTTGCCGCAAGCACACTCCATATCTCTAGTAGGGCCGAAAATACGTTCGCAGAACAAACCTCCTTTTTCAGGTTTGAAGGTGCGGTAATTAATAGTTTCCGGATTAGTGACTTCACCGTGAGACCAACTGCGAATAACATCTGGATTGGCAACGGTGATGGACACTTGATCGAACGATTTGGGATGGTCGCTCAAACCATGGAGTTCCCGAATGGAAGGGGCTTCAGACATATCTTATTGGGGCGTAAAGTGGTAGGTTGTGTCTTGCTGTCTTTATAATTTTAAGTCCAGCAAGACGGAGTCAATTTGATTGTTCTGATTGTTGAAAAACGAATACAAGAATTTACTGTTCATCTTTCTCGGCGGAAGGATCTGAATCATCATCACCCTCGTCTTCATCATCATCGGAATCGCCTGAGAATGAATCAGAATGAAAACCGTCATCATCATCATCATCATCGCTATACGAATTCCGCGACGTAGGCGAATAGTTAAGGTCATCAAAGGAATCGACTGAAAGCTCATCTATGCCCCCAAACGCCAGAGAATCATTGGCTTCGGCACTACCGAAGTTGAAATTGGCCAACTCGTCAGCAGGCTGTTTCAATGAATCCTTGGAACCCGGGCGAACATCCAAGCCTAAGGATTGCATTTCTTTGATGAGAACATTAAAGGATTCCGGCGTTCCGGCCTCTAAAGAATTATCCCCTTTGACGATCGATTCGTAGATCCTAGTACGACCTTGAACGTCGTCGGATTTGACTGTCAATAATTCCTGGAGAGTATATGCAGCTCCATAGGCTTCAAGGGCCCAAACTTCCATTTCTCCGAAACGTTGGCCACCATATTGAGCTTTGCCACCAAGAGGTTGTTGTGTCACCAAACTGTATGGCCCTACTGCTCTTGCGTGAATCTTGTCGGCGACCAAATGGTTCAGTTTCAACATGTAGGTATAACCGACAACGACCGGGTTATGAAAAGCTTCACCTGTCAAACCATCATACAAGATACTCTTACCCGCAATTGTACCATCTTTACCATCTCCAATCCAGGTAAAGCCATCAACTTTCTTAGCTTGAGACATATAATCCCAGATTTTGGATTCGTCAATACCGTCGAAGACTGGCGTCGCCACCTTAAATCCTAAGGCTTTGGCTGCAACTCCCAAGTGAGCTTCAAGAACCTGCCCTACATTCATTCGAGAAGGCACGCCCAATGGGTTTAAGACGATATCAACTGGTGTACCATCAGCTAAAAATGGCATATCTGCTTCTGGGACAATTTTTGCGACAACACCCTTGTTACCGTGACGACCTGCCATCTTGTCGCCTACTCCCAATTTACGCTTAGCGGCAATATAGACTTTTACTTCCTTGATACCACCTGGTTCGGCTTCATCGCCAGCTTCCATTTGGTCGAGACGGTGTTCGCGTTCTGCATCCAGTTCAGTAAAACGACCATCAAAAGAAGTAATAATTTCGAAAATTTTGTTACGTACTGGACTGGGATCAATTTCAATATGATCGTGGACAAGAGCCAATTTACGCAACAATGTTTTGGTAATTTTACGATTAGCTGGAATGATGATTTCGCCAGTTTGAGCATTGACTACATCGAGCGGAATCTTTTCTCCTAAGAGAATATCAGAAAGCTTTTTCGTTAATTGATCAACGAGTTGGTCGATTTTCTTTTTGTGTTCATCGTTGATCTTTTTTAGTTGTTTTTTCTTTTCAGCAGTGTCGACCATCAGGTCATCGTGGCTTCCACGTACTGTTGTATGTGCAGAACGTCGCACATCCATGACAATACCTGTACATCCAGATGGTACACGCAGTGAGGTATCTTTAACATCAGCGGCTTTTTCACCGAAAATAGCACGAAGAAGACGTTCTTCGGGAGCTAACTCAGTCTCGGATTTAGGGGTGATTTTACCGACGAGGATATCACCTGGCTTTACTTCTGCACCAATGCGAACAATACCGTCGTGATCAAGATTTTTCAATGCTTCATCACCAGCATTCGGAATATCACGAGTTATTTCTTCTGGTCCCAATTTCGTGTCGCGTGCCTGAATCTCAAATTCAGAGATGTGAATTGACGTATAGGTATCGTTCATCACAACACGCTGTGAAATAACAATGGCGTCTTCGAAGTTGTACCCGTTCCAGGGCATGTAAGCGACTAATACGTTACGGCCAAGAGCTAGTTCTCCTCCATCTGTATTGGGACCATCAGCTAGAACATCGCCAACTCGCACCGCTTGTCCGCGGCGTACAATTGGTTTCTGGTTGATACAGGTACCAGCATTCGAACGCATGAATTTACGCAACGGATACATATAGATACCTTTGTCTTTTTCAGTGTGAATGCTTTCTGGATCAGACAAGAAAACTTCTGGAGCTACAGGCAACTGGCCGTCAAGTGTCGTTACAATGAATTCAGCCGTTGCGGCTGCAACAATACCGTCCGCTTCTGCAAGGACTACAGAACGAGAATCGCGAGCTGATTTCCCCTCTAATCCCGTTCCAACGAGCGGGGCTTCTGCTACCATTAAAGGCACGCCTTGGCGCTGCATGTTCGATCCCATCAAAGCACGGTTAGCATCATCATGTTCAAGGAAAGGAATCAAACCAGCGGCAATAGAAACAAGCTGCTTCGGAGAGACATCCATGAAGGTTACTTCTTTAGGATCGACTTCAATGAAGTCCCCTGCGAGACGAGCAGTAACATGCTCAGTTAAGAAGTTCCCGTCTTGGTCAATTGGGTTATTGGCCTGAGCGACATAATGCCCTTCTTCTTCATCTGCTGTGACATACTGAATCTCATTAGTTACTCGACCGTTAACAACTTTGCGGTATGGGGTTTCGATGAATCCGAATTCGTTAATCCGGGCATAAGTACACATTGAATTAATCAAACCGATGTTGGGCCCTTCAGGGGTCTCAATCGGGCAGATACGGCCATAATGTGAAGGGTGAACATCTCGCACCTCAAATCCAGCACGATCTCGATTTAACCCTCCTGGCCCAAGTGCAGATAAACGACGTTTGTGTGTCAATTCCGCCAAAGGATTAATCTGATCCATAAACTGACTCAGTTGCGAACGACCAAAGAAGTCGCGGACAACCGCACTGAGTGCTTTGGGATTAATCAATTTACTAGGAGTTACACTCTCAATGTTTTGATCGATTAACGTCATGCGTTCTTTAACGAGACGCTCTGTTCGCGCTAGTCCAATACGACATTGATTGGCCATCAATTCTCCAACAGCTCGGACTCGACGACTGCCAAGATGGTCGATATCGTCAACCATGCCTTCGCCTTTTTTCAATTTGAGCAAATATTTCAATGCGCACAAGAAATCTTCTGACGTCATCAAACGCTGGTCGAGCGATGTATTCAGACCCAATTTCTGGTTGATCTTATAACGACCAACTCGAGTTAAATCGTATTTCTTGGGATCGCCAAATAAACGGTTTAACAGCGAACGAGCTTGATTAGCTGTTGGTGGATCGCCAGGGCGCAAACGCTTGTAGATTTCCTTAAGCGCAGAGTCTTCATCGTGTGTAGGATCTTTCTTGAGCGTTTTGATCAAAATATCTTCCTGAGATTGATCGATTACTTCAATTTCATCAATGTTGAATTGAAGTAATTGCAAAACTACGCCTTTCGTGACAGCATCATAGGCTTTGACTATTGTGCGACCATCACAAATCAAAGGCTCAAATACAACTAAATTAGAAAGCTCATCTTCCGTCAGGTCTTCCGACAACTTCAGCTTTTTGATATCATAAAACTGTTGAACGATGTCTCGATCGCTCGTAAAACCTAAATAACGCATGAATGTCGTTGCTAGGAATTTACGGCGACGACGACGACGGTCAAGATATACATAAAGTAAGTCGTTTGTGTCGAACTGGACTTCAACCCACGACCCACGGTCTGGGATAATACGGAAAGAATGTAAGGTTTTACCATTGAGGTGCTGAGTACTCTCAAAGCAAATACCAGGCGAACGATGTAACTGGGAAACAATTACTCGTTCAGCGCCGTTGATCACAAAGGTTCCCCGATTGGTCATCATGGGGAGCTCGCCCATGTAAACCTTTTCTGTTTTCGACTCATCCTCTGCTTTTAGTCGGAACTCTACCTGAAGTGCTGCTCCATAGGTTTCACCTGAACGAATAGCTTCGTAATCGCTGATTTTAGGATCCTCTATCTCGTAGGAAACAAAATCAAGCTCGATGTTTTCGTCATAGCTTTTGATAGGAAAGATTTCCTTCATAACACCTTGAAGACCAATGTTTTCCCGTTCTGCAGCGGGTGTGTCTTTCTGAAGAAAATCAAAATACGATTTGAGTTGAATTTCAATCAGATTGGGTGGTTCAATAACTTCCTTAATATTCCCGAAGTAAAGTCGTTGTGACATGGACGCGGTAGGGGAGATGTTACAGGTTGCATCCCTTGTGCCTGGATGCTGGGATCGATTCCTTGCTGATAGAACCGACTGGAACGTATATGCCTTATTTCAAACAGCAGACAAGCTCCAGTCGATTGTATCTAGATGTTTATGCACACAAACGCAGCAGGAGAAGGATTCCCTTCTTCTGCTGCGCTGTTGGGAAATATTTACTTGATTTCCGTCTTAGCACCAGCGGCTTCAAGCTTAGCTTTGCCAGCTTCAGCTTCTTCTTTGGAGACACCTTCAAGCACGATTGCAGGAGCGCCTTCAACGAGTTTCTTAGCATCAGCCAGACCAAGACCTGCCTTAACTTCACGAACTGCCTTAATAACGGCAATTTTATTGCCACCGCATTCGGCAAGAACGAGGTTAAATTCTGTCTTTTCTTCGACGGCTTCTGCTGGGGCAACAGCTGCAGCGGCAGCGACAGGAGCAGCAGCAGAAACACTCCATTTTTCTTCGAGGAGTTTAACGAGTTCGGCAGCTTCCAAAATGGTCAGCGTCCCGAGTTCTTCAGCAATTTTGTTAATGTCAGCCATTGTTGTAATATGATTTAGGTTCAAGTCGCGCGGGGAGCCCCCCGGCATTTCAGTTCTCCGGCCGGAGTTCCGACAAAGGAACCATTAGGAGATACATTTAGATCTGCTTGGACCTACAATTATAGGGCAATTAGATCTTCCGGTCAAGTGGTTTATTTTAGACAGCAGGCGCTTCTTCCGAAGAACCGCCATTTTCTTTGTCGACATATGCTTGGATGACTCGAGCAAGAGCAGAGCCAACCGCATTGATTGTACCAAGAAGTTTGGCAAGCAAGGCATCGCGAGATGGGAGCTCGCCAAGAGCTTGAATGGCTTCAGGAGTTAAAACCGAACCATCGACGAGGGCAACCTTGTAGGCAGCTTTTTTGGAGGTTTTTGCGAACGTATTGACAGCTTTAGCTGCTGCAATGACGTCGTTCTGCCCAGTAATAAAGGCAGTTTGCCCAGCGAGGTGCTCGCTGATGTCTGGCAATCCAGCTTGGCTCAAAGCCTTTCGCATAAAATTGTTTTTTGCGACATGGCATTGGGCGCCAGATTCGGCGAGCTTAGCACGAAGCTCCGAAAATTCAGGTACCGTAACCTTAGTATAATCGATGACGATTAAGAAAGGAGAGGCGTTGACGCGTGCAAGCAAATCATCAATAATAATGCTCTTATCAGGATTCATGATAACTTTCCAGCTGGAGTTTACATTTTGAATTCGACTGGATCAACGCTTAAACCTGGGCACATGGCACAAGAGAGCGTTGCGGACTGAATATAGGCACCTTTAGCAGAAGACGGGCGAGCCTTGACAACAGAATCAATAAAAGCACGTACATTATCAAGGAGCTTTTCATCATCAAAGGAAATCTTGCCAACGGCGGCAGAAATATTGGCGTTTTTGTCAACCTTATAATCGACACGTCCGGCCTTGACTTCTCTGACGGCTTTGGCTGTATCATCAGTAACTGTCCCTGTTTTAGGATTAGGCATTAAGCCGCGTGGACCAAGGATGCGGGCCACTTTACGAACCTCCGTCATGGCCTCGGGGGTTGCTATAGCAGAGTCAAAGTCAGTAAACCCATCGCGGATTTTGGCAATCAGGTCTTCAAAACCTACATAATCAGCTCCGGCTTCTTCTGCTGCCTTAGCAGCTTCGCCACGTGCAAAAACAAGAACGCGAACATTTTTACCGGTCCCATGTGGCATAGAAACACTGCCGCGCACCATCTGGTCAGATTTGCGGGGATCAACCGTCAAGTGAAATGAAATTGTAACGGTTGCGTCGAACTTGGGAGCAGGGAACGACTTCATTGTCGTAATAGCTTCCCGAATACTGTAACTTTTGCCAGGAGTCACGAGTTTAGCGGCTTCCTGGTATCGCTTGCTGCGTGTTTTGGACATATGTAGATAAGCAGTGCGTTCGGACAAGTACTATAAATTAGATATTGCAAACATCTAATAAGCTGAGTACCGATCCTCCTGCGATGATTAAGTGAAATTACATCCCTTCGATTTCGATACCCATTTGGCGGGCTTGGCCTGCTAGGATGCGAGCGGCCTTTTCCGGATCCTTCGTGTTAAGGTCAGGCATCTTCGCCTGAACAACTTCCATTAGTTTAGCTTTGCTCAATGTAGCTACCTTGGTTTTATTCGGTTCACCAGAACCAGAAGCAATACCAGCTGCTTTCTTGAGCAATACAGCGCCGGGGGGCTGCTTGGTTACGAATGAGAAGGATTTATCTTTGTAGACAGTAATCACGACTGGAAGGATATCGCCTGCTTGCTTTTGCGTAGCAGCATTAAATTCCTTACAAAACGCCATGATATTGACCCCTGCTTGACCAAGAGCTGGGCCCACGGGTGGAGACGGATTAGCCGCTCCCGCAGGGATTTGGAGTTTGATGATTTTTGTTACTTCTTTTGCCATGGTTTGAATGAATTAACAGAGAAGAGGGATATGCCAGGAACTGGCAATGTAAAATAAAGATGTCTTATATGCAATGGTATTTACCAGATTTCGCCGAAGAAAATGTGAAAAATTACTGCTTTTCCACTTTCCAAAATTCAAGATCAAGAGGAGTCATGCGATCGAAAATAGTAATGCTGACTCGCAATTTACCTTTTTCATGGTCTACTTCTTCAATTTTGCCTTCCTGATCAGCAAAAGCCCCTTCAAGCACACGTACCATATCGCCTACCTTGAAGTCAACACTAGGACGCGATTGTTCTGAGCGTTCTTTAATCTGCGCGAGCATTTCTTGTACTTCTTTCTCGCGCATGGGCATCGGCTTATCGCGTGATCCAGCAAAACCAATTACTCCGTCTGTTTGTAACATGAAATACCAAACTTTCTTATTTAAGTCGCCATCTGGCAACAGAAGGTTCATATTAACAAGAACGTAGCCAGGATAAAACTTTCTTTTTACTTCACGACGAACAGGAGTAGCATTAGTTTTTCCTTTACGGATTTCGGTGACCTTTTCAGTGGGGACAATAATGTCAAAAATATCATCGCCCATTTCCTCGGCTTCGACTTTACGGCGGAGGCGTTCGCATACACGTTCTTCCTGGCCGGAAAGTACATGCATCACATACCATTGATTCCTAGCGTCTGGAATGCGGCTCATAGTTTCAGGAAATTAAATCTGGAGACAAATCAACTGGCAACACTAATGAGCCAGTTGACAATGTAAGAAAGAATTACGTCGAATGTTGCAACGTAAGCACCTAAGAAAATCATTGCAACCAAAACAACTAAAGTAGATCCCCAAAGTTCGCGATACTTTTTAAATCCTCGAGCATTTGGATTACTATCCCAGGGCCAGGTTGTTTTTTTTAATTCGCCTTTGACTTCAGCAATGTATTGGGAAATTCTGCGAAACATGATAAGTGGAAAAAAGGGGATCTAAGGAAGAATGGCAGGGTAGGAGGGATTCGAACCCCCAACTTGCGGTTTTGGAGACCGCTGCTCTACCAATTGAACTACTACCCTATATTAACGATGTGATTCTTCGATGTGCGGTATATTGGGGGCCCCATAACGAGCCCCCAACATGACCAAGGGTGCAGATCCTAGATACTGCAGCCCAGTTTAAAGGGTTTATTCGATGATGGAAGCAACACGACCAGCACCGACCGTGCGACCACCTTCACGAATAGCGAAACGCATGCGTTCTTCCATCGCGATTGGAGTGATGAGCTCAATCGTCATGGTCACATTATCGCCAGGCATTACCATTTCAGTGCCTTCCTGCAACGTGATGCAACCAGTTACGTCCGTTGTACGGAAGTAGAACTGAGGACGATAATTATTGAAGAACGGCGTGTGACGTCCACCTTCTTCTTTGGAAAGGATATAGACTTCAGCCGTGAACTTCTTGTGAGGAGTAACAGTACCAGGTTTAGCGATTACCTGACCACGTTCCACGTCTTCCTTCTTGAGACCACGAAGAAGCAAGCCGACATTATCACCTGCACGGCCTTCGTCAAGCAATTTACGGAACATTTCAATATCCGTAACAGCTGTCTTCTGGGTTTCTTTGATGCCGACGATTTCAACTTCTTCCATTTTCTTGATAATACCACGTTCGATACGGCCTGTGGCAACAGTACCACGTCCAGAAATCGAGAATACGTCTTCAACTGGCATCAAGAATGGTTGATCAAGCGGACGAACTGGTTCTGGAATGTATGCATCTACAGCATCCATCAAGTCAAGAATCTTCTGTTCGTTTTCAGGATCGCCTTCAAGTGCTTTTAAAGCAGAACCAGAAATGATCGGAATATCGTCACCTGGGAATTCGTAAGAAGAAAGAAGTTCGCGGATTTCCATTTCGACGAGTTCAAGAAGTTCAGGATCGTCGACCTGGTCGGCCTTGTTCATAAATACCACAATTGCAGGAACACCCACTTGGCGAGCAAGCAAAATGTGTTCTTTTGTCTGCGGCATTGCACCGTCAGCAGCAGATACGACCAAGATTGCTCCGTCCATCTGAGCTGCACCCGTGATCATGTTCTTCACGTAGTCAGCGTGCCCAGGGCAGTCGACGTGGGCATAGTGGCGGTTCTTGGTTTCGTATTCGACGTGAGCGGTAGAAATTGTAATGCCACGTTCCTTTTCTTCAGGAGCAGCATCAATTTCGTCGTACTTCTTAGCGGTGGAATTAAATCCATTCTTAGCGAGAACGGTCGTGATAGCGGCAGTAAGAGTCGTCTTGCCGTGGTCAACGTGACCGATAGTGCCCACATTGACGTGGGGCTTTGTGCGCTGGAATTGCTCTTTGGCCATGATTTTTGTTTGAATAATTTGGGCTGCTTGGTCTCGTGGCGAATGGAGCTTCTGGCGGGAATTGAACCCGCGACCTCATCCTTACCAAGGATGCGCTCTACCCCTGAGCTACAGAAGCTTGATTCGATCCACTACACTTTCGTTAGCATTCAGCTCGGTTTGACAAGCCGCCCAACCCTTCGGTTCAAGCGGATCTATGTCCTCCCGTATGAAGCCTGACGAAATGCGGGAATTAATTTGCCTATTTTTTTTGCTTCTGTCAACGATAAAGTCAATTTTTTTGATTTTTTCTGTTACTAAGGCTTAAACCTTTTTAGAGCTTCTCTGAAATCAGTTATTTTTCGGTTTTTGAGCGATTGGGGGCATTGGCCAATTTCAAATTGGGATCGACATCTTGTTCGAGAGGATGGAATTGGCCATGAATAGCGTGGTGATATGCTGCAAAAGCGATCATAGCGGCGTTATCAGTAGTCCATTGCGGTTGAGGCAGGATGAGTCTGATCCCTTTGCGGTAACATTGTTCAGACAGTTGCTGGCGCAATAAGGCATTACAGGAGACTCCGCCAGAAAGTGCCAATACACGATGTCCCGTTTTTTGGATAGCGCGGAAAGCTTTGATGGTGAGTGTATCGACAATAGCTTGACGCGCTGAGGCACAGAGATCGCATAGGACTCCGTCTGGAAGATCATGAGGATCAGAGGAAGGTGTCAATTTGGGTAGAGTATAAAGTACGGCTGTTTTTAGACCAGAGAAACTGACATCGATTCCAGGATCTTTGATGAGCGCACGAGGAAATTCAAAGGCTTTAGGGTTGCCTTTTTCGGCAAGCCGGTCGATTTCTGGACCTCCAGGGTAAGGAAGACCAAGCATTTTCCCAATTTTGTCGAATGCTTCTCCGGCGGCATCATCTAAAGAACGACCGAGGAGTGTGTAATTGCCGAACCCCTGGACATCAATAAATAAAGTGTGTCCACCGGAGACGACTAATGCTAGGTGTGGGATAATACCTTCTTCAAGACCGATAAATGGAGAGAGTAAATGACCCTCGAGATGATTAACTGAGACAAAAGGTTTTCCGGAGGCAGCGGAGAGGGCTTTTGCTGTGGTATTACCGACTAGGAGGGCTGACACAAGTCCGGGACCTGACGTAGCTGCAAATATATCGACTTGAGTGGGATCAATTTCTGCTTGATGGCATGCGTCTCGGATGAGGCGTGGAAGGGCAGTAGAGTGACATCGTGAAGCGAGTTCTGGCACAACGCCTCCGTATTCTCGGTGGAGGAGAATTTGCGTTGAGATGACAGAGGCTAATAAACGAGGAGGGGTAAATGGCGATTGTGTTGTCCCGCGAATGATGGCGACGGCTGTTTCGTCGCAGGAAGATTCGATGGCGAGGAGGGTGATTTCCTTTGAGGTGGTGCCAGTATCCATAGAGCAAGAATGCCTGTTAAGGTAGAATCAATCTTTTAATCCGATAGTTGGTTTCTTGCCTTTGGTGATAACTTCTTTGGTTATTGTTACAGATTCGACATTTTTCATGCTAGGAGCATCGAACATCACATCAAGCATTATTTCTTCAAAAATAGCACGTAACGCTCGAGCTCCCGTGCCTCGTTCGACTGCTTTTTGAGCCATGGCTTTGAGAGCAGTAGGCTGGATGTTGAGCTGTACACCAGAGAGAGACAATAATTTTGAATACTGCTTGACGAGGGCGTTTTTAGGTTCGGTAAGCAGGCGAACAAGTTGGTTCTCATCTAACGAGGTGAGAGCGGTAAAGATGGGGAAACGTCCTACGAATTCGGGGATCATCCCGAATAAGAACAAATCTTCTGGCATGGCCTGGCTGAGGATTTCTTCTTCGGAGGCTTTTTTGCGGTTACGTTCGGCATTGATGGCCGCGAATCCCATTTGACTGGAACCTAAACGTTTACGGATAATATCCTCAAGCCCTACGAAAGCTCCGCCACAGATAAAGAGGATTTTTTCTGTGTTGACTCGGATGTATTCTTGTTGGGGGTGTTTCCGGCCTCCCGAAGGCGGAACATTGCAGATCGTGCCCTCGACAATTTTGAGTAATGCTTGCTGAACCCCTTCGCCAGAGACATCTCGTGTTACAGAGACATTTTGCGTTTTACGTCCAATTTTATCAATTTCATCGATGTAAATAATGCCTCGTTCTGCCTTTGCTACATCGAATTGCGCAGCTTGTAAAAGCCGTTGCACTACATTCTCTACGTCTTCTCCAACATATCCGGCTTCGGTTAAAGTTGTGGCGTCGACAATGCAGAACGGCACATCGAGAATTTTGGCTAGAGTTCGTGCTAAAAGTGTTTTCCCTGAACCAGTCGGCCCAGCCAGCATAATGTTTGATTTTTCAATTTCGACTTCGCTATCGTCTTGAGAATTGGCAACAGCATGTTGACGCAGGCGTTGATAGTGGTTGTAGACGGCAACAGAGAGAACTTTCTTTGCTCTAGTTTGTCCAATGACGTAATCATCGAGGGCCTTGCAGAGTTCTGCGGGCGTGGGAAGCGGGCGATTCAGAAATGCATCGTCTCCATTTTGAGTTTGGCTGGGCCTGTCATCATAACCTTCAAGGGAAACTGGGTGATTCCTCTGTAAAAATTTGGCAAGAGATTCAGGACGAAACCTGGCGACTATGTCGAGAATACGATCGCCTTCTTTTTCTCCAAGTTCTCTGAGAAAGACGGCAGAACAAGCAGCAGAACAATTGTTGCACATGCAAATTGTTTCTGTCATCTGGATGATTTTAGGAACCTCCTTTTCTGTCTTTCCGCAAAAGGAACACCGTAAATAAGATCGAGTGTGGCTAGGCATGAGTTGAATATAAAATCGAGTTGATCGGTGCCCTGGACAATAAAGACTACCCAGGGGAAGCTATTGAATGAGTTTATCTGGCAGAAGGATCACTGTTTTTTTTCGTAGATACGAGTATTTGGTCGACTAAACCGTAAGCTACTGCTTCCTCGGCAGTCATATAATTGTCACGGTCGGCATCGTGTTCAATCTGTTCAATTGTTTTGCCAGAGTGTTTGGCCAAAATACCATTGAGGCGTTTTTTGAGATTAAACATAAAACCTACCGTGCGTTCAACGTCTGAAGCTGTCCCTTGTGCTCCGCCCGAAACTTGGTGGATCATCACATGAGAATTAGGTAAACAAAAACGCTTGCCTTTGGTACCAGCTGACAATAGGACGGATCCCATTGAAGCTGCAATACCTAGACAGTACGTATTTACATCGCAGGATACAAACTGCATCGTATCGTAAATGGCTAATCCTGCTGTTACTGAACCTCCCGGAGAATTGATGTAAATGTGGATGTCCTTCTTGGGATCTGTCATCTGCAAAAACAATAATTGGGCAATTACTGAATTGGCAACTGCATCGTCGATGCCAGAACCAATAAAAATGACTCGGTCTTTTAGTAGACGTGAATAAATATCAAAAGCTCGTTCGCCACGTCCATCTTGTTCCACGACCATGGGAACATAATAGGAATTGCGTATGAGGTCATTTTTGTTGGCGCGAAAATCTGAATACATATTCATCGGTAACTTGAGGGTTGTTTAATGGGGATTCAATATGAAAAAGAGGAGACGGAAGCCAAGCTCCCATCTCCTCCTGTAAAAACAGATTTAGGCTATGTGCTTGATCTTATTTGTCCCTGTTGTCCGTTTCGGTTTTTGCTGTTGGAGCTTCTGTGGTCGGAGCTTCATCGGCAGAGGTTTCAGTCGATGTTTCAACAGCCGGAGCCTCTGCTTCTTTTACTTTAGCGTTCTTTACAAGGAAGTCGAGCGTCTTGGCTGTCAGTATGCTCATGCGGATTCCTTGAATGCGGCCCTCCTTCTGTAATTGCTTAACGAATGTTTTGGGGTTTTGCCTGGCATACTGAGCCTGCTTCATGATTTCCATGTATAGCTCTTGTTCGGAAACATTGATGTTTTCGAGGCGAGCGATTTCTAACAGGAGGAAGTAAACTTGCAGGTTCCTGCGTGCGTCTTTCTTTGCATCTGCATCGATGGATTCTTTGAGTGGCTCAAGGTCTTCTGGGCTTGACACTTTGCCTTCTTCAAACATATCCTGAATGATCTGGTACTTGACATTGTATGTTTCGTTTTCAATCAATTGTTCAGGAATGTCGAAATCAATTTTTTCGGCAAGCATTTCCGTGATTTGATCAGCGCGAGCGTTGTCGTTTTCGAGTTTCTTGCGTCTAACCAAGTCATTCTTCTGCATGGTTTTGAATTGTTCCAATGTCGTATCTGGCATGATACGTGCAACCAAGGCTTCATCTACAGCAGGAATAATTTGTTCGCGTACTTCTTTGATGGTTACATTGAAAGTAACATCTTTACCACGAAGGTCGGTAATGGGGAAGGTGTCTGGCATTGTGACTGTCACCTCTTTTGTATCACCGGCTTTCAAACCTGTTAAACCTGCTGCCAACCCGGGGACGAAACGATCATCTTGCAGGCGCATCCAGTGATCGTTGCGGCCTTCGAGGAAACCAACGGGTTTACCAACTGCTTCTGCGGTGGGTACTCCATTAAGGGTCGTCTTGAAATCGATCACAACAGTATCGCCTTCTTTAGATTCCCGTTCGACTGGTTCAAAATCCGAGAAATTACGGGCGATATTGTTAAGTGCTTCATCGACTTCTGCGTCAGTTACCTCATCAGAGAGCGCATCGATTTCTAACCCCTTGTATTCAGGAATTTCAAAATGCGGGACGATTGTCATTGTGGTTGTGATGACCATAGAACCATCTTCCTGCGAATTGAATTCGGGTTTTCCGAAGCTCAGAACTCGTAGATCCAGATCTTTCTGCAATGCTTCCGCACAAGCAGCTTCGAACAAATCATTGCGCAGTTCTTCGGCGATTTCATTCTTAAAACGTTTGGCGATAATAGAAAAGGGGACCTTGCCGGGGCGAAAGCCGGGGAGTTTAGCATGGTTGGCATAGGACTGAATAATAACATTGCGACGCGATGCCGTATCATCAGCTGATACGACTGCCTTTAACGCAGCCTGGCATTCAGGTTTGTTCTCAACGGTAATGTCCATAATATGGTGTGGATAAGAAATATTTCCTCTGAATCGGTCAGTAAACCGGTATAGTACCCCGTAAAAAGCGTAAATTACGGCGGGGAGACAGTAAAACGTAGCTATCTCCCTGACAAGAGCCTAAAAAGTAGATGACACGATTGGCAGGTAAAAATGAGGGCAGGCGCATTTCGTGCCTTGACTAGGAACACGGAAAAGTCCTCAATACGTCGTCGTTATTGTTTTGCCCTCTACCTATTACGTATCCCAGACTGATTTTATGTCCCTGACCCATTATTGTAAAAAGGCTTGTTCCGTTTTAGCTGTGTCTCCTCTGCTGGCCAGTACAGCAGCGCAAGAAGCAGCGCCAATGCCAGAAACTCTTTCCCAGCCTGCTCCCTTTTCTGGACGAGTGATGTCTCGCGAGGAAGTAATGAAGGAGTTAGGTCCAACGACAGGACTTTTTTCGGCAGATGCAGCTTACAAGGATTATACGGTGTCCGATGTCGTGGTTCGTTACAAAGGCTCTGGTGGTCAAGTAGACCGTTCGCGCATTCTTGACCGCATTGCCACTCGCCGTGGTAGTAAATATAATGCCGATGTTGTCAATCGCGACCTGGAGCGTCTTGTCGAAGATGGCCTTGTTTCTGGGGATACGGTTGTGATTGCAGAGCCGACGGGAGGTAATTCTGTCCGAGTTGTGTTTGAAGTCAGTTCTCAGAAGTTAATGGGTGGTGTTGGGTTTACGGGTAATTCTTCATTTGACTCTGACGATTTGGCTGAAGAAACTGGTTTAGTAGGTGGACAGGTCCTCAGTGATCTTGCTATTAGTGAGGCGATCACCAAACTGCGTCGGTACTACCAGGATTCTCGTTATCCCGACGCGGTCATTCAATACCGTTTTATCCCAACTCCTCGAGAGGGGTATGTCGATGTGATTTTTGATATTCAGGAAGGTAAGCACATCAATGTGACTGATATTGATTTTACTGGCAATACTCATTACGATGACAAGCAGCTTCGCAATGTTCTTGAAACGAAGGAACGCGGTTGGCTTACTTGGATTACAAAATCCGGCATGATGGATCGTGAACGATGGGAAGACGATCTAGCGGCTCTTGTCAGTTTTTACCGCAATGAGGGTTATCTCCGTGCTCGTATTGTCAAAGTCGAACAATACGTTAACGAATCAGACAATGATCAAGATCTTCGTTTTAATATTGTGATTGATGAAGGTAAGCGCTATCGCGTGCGAAACGTTGCTTTCGGACCAACTAAGGTCTTTACCGCAGAAGAGCTTGTCCCGGGTCTTAGCATGTACAATGGGGATGCTTATTCAGGGCAGAAGGTTGCTGACGACGTCACGATGATCCGGCGTTACTATGGTTCTCGCGGTTACGCCGACGCTTCGGTTTCTCCCGACATTCAGGAAGTTGGGACCGATGCTAATGGTTATGGATTGATTGACATAGTTTACCGTATTGAAGAAGGGGACCACTACCGGGTTGGCAATATTTCCATTACTGGCAATACAAAATCAAAAGACTACGTTATCCGCCGCGAATTGCCGTTGCAGTCGAATGATCCCCTGAATACTGTCGATTTGGAAATTGCTCAAAAACGGTTGAATAACCTTAATTATTACGATGATGTTTCTGTTCAGCAAGCAAGCTCGCTGAGGCCGGGGTACCGCGACGTCAATATTGAAGTAACAGAACGCCGTACCGGCACGTTCAATATTGGTGTGGCTTTTTCATCAGTGGAGAGTGTTTACTTATTTGCTGGGGTAACTCAATCGAACTTTGATTTGTACGACTGGAACAGTTTTGTTGGTGGTGGTCAGCGTTTTGCTCTCAATACTCGTATTGGTTCCGAAACCAAGGATGCAACATTATCTTGGCTTGACCCTTGGTTCCTCGATCGGCAGTTGGCTTTCGAAACGAGTCTTTTCTATGCAGATTCAACTTATTACTCCGATTTTTACGATCAGGTTAACTATGGTTTCGCGGTTTCTCTGCGTAAACCTTTAGGTGATCTTGACTCAATCAAGCTCGAATACCGTCTAGAAAACTATTCAATCGACACCCACTATGGGGCCCCGCTTTACTTCTTATCGGAGGACGGGGATTCTGTACGTAGCCACATCGAATTGTCCTACCGCTATGACAGCCGAGATGCACAGATTTTCCCTCGAAAAGGTGGTAAATTCGAGGTTCTTGCAGGTTATTCTGGTTTAGGTGGCGACGCCAAAACCTACAACTTGGGCATTAACTTTGCCTATTATTGGAATTTGAGGTGGGATACCATTTTCAGTATCAACGGTGGCCTGGCGACTGTCAAGGGAGTCGACGACGATTATGTGCCTATTTACGAGCGTCTCTACTTGGGCGGGCCTTACAACATGCGTGGGTTCCGCTTCCGGGATGTAGGTGTTCATGACGAGATATTGACGGGTGATGAAACAATGGGGGGGCGTTCCTCTGCTTATTGCCAGTTCGAACTTTCGATTCCGGTGATCGAAGAAGTTCGCGTTGCTGTCTTTTACGATATTGGTTTCATCCATGAAGACGCATTTGATTTTTCTGGCGATACAGTTGCTTCTGACTTCGGTGTTGGTTTGCGCTTGAATATGCCCATGGGACCTCTGGCTGTCGACTACGCTATACCGATTCAGACGGGCAACGCAATTGACAGCAATGGCCGATTCCAGTTTTATCTGAACTATTCGTACTAATAATAAGACTAGGCGAATGATTTTTTGACTCCCATATCCGTGCTAAAACTATGAACAAGACTCGGATCCTCATTTTAGCTGTATTGGTCCTCTGCCTTTTGGGCTTGGGTAGTCTTTTTGTTTGGAATTCGATCAGATTACAAGAGGTACAAGCCCAGCAGGAAGAAGCAAAACAGCTCGAAACAATCGAACAAAAGCAAGCGGAGGTGGAAAAACTCCGCAACCAGCATCGTTCACCGCTGGAACGAGAGTCCGGTTCGTTTCAGCAGGGGAGAAGTAATGCTGTTCCGGGTACATCGACAAACTCGGGCGCCCAAGAAACCGACCAAGATAAAATCAAAGCGCTTGAAGCTGAAATTGAACGATTGAAGAATCAAAAGGATCTCGCAGAAGAAGAAAAAGCTGTCATTGAATCACATGAAGCCGGGCAGAAGAACCCTAAACTGAAAGAGGTTAATCAGGTGATGGATGCACGCCTTGTTGGAAAAGTGGAATTTTATGACCGCGAGCAGAATTTGCTCGTTTTCAAACCTATTGGCCAACCAGGGCTCAAAAATGATCAAGAATTGGCAATTCGTCGGCGAGGAGCTATTTTTGTAACGATTGTGCTTGATGAACTTGATTCGGAATCCGGTGCGTGGACTGCTGAAGTGAAACGTAACGATCTCTATGATAAGAATACTCAGACTTCTGTTGAAGTAGGAGATGAAATTATCATTCCGCCACCAACATTTCAGACAGAGTTGCCAGAACTCAAGATGAATCCGCTGAACACCAATCTCCCTCCTATTCCGATGGAGCCTGATTATACGGTTGATCCTTTGAAAGAGACCCATTAATTATGGTTGAGATCTGAAGAAAAGATTGCTTAGAAGTTCCTCCTTATTACCTTATTATTCTGTCAGCCGTGCATTTTCTCGATATGCTTGCTGCCCATACCGGGCCAACGTTTTCCTTTGAATTCTTCCCTCCCAAAAACCAAGAGGCGGCCGTTCAGTTATATCAGACAATTAAAGAACTCGAGGACTATAAACCGGCTTTTGTGAGTGTAACTTATGGTGCAGGTGGTTCTACGCGGGAGTTGACGCGAGAAGTAGTCATGCGTATTCACGAGCAAACTAACCTGTTGACTGTCGCTCATCTTACTTGTGTCAAACATACAAAAGAAGAGATTGATCATGTGCTCATGCGTTATGCTAAGGCTGGAGTGACTGCTGTGTTGGCATTGAGGGGAGACCCTCCTCGAGACATGCCTGGATATGACCGTTCGCAAGATGCCTATCAGCATGCGGCTGGGCTCGTGGCTGCCATCCGTGCTTTTAGTTCTTCAGGAGCTTGCCCGGATCCTCGTGGCTTTGCTATTGGCGTAGCAGGGTTCCCGGAAGGCCATCCTGAGATGCCCAATCGGTTGTTGGAAATGGACTACCTCAAAGCAAAGGTCGACGCGGGTGCTAATTACATTTGTACTCAGCTTTTCTTTGATAATCATGCCTTTTTTGATTATCGAGAACGTTGCGCTTTAGCTGGTATTAACGTTCCCATTTTGGCAGGGATTATGCCTATTACTAGTTTGGCGGGTTTATACCGTATGGCTGAACTGTCTGGCGGTACTTGTTTCCCAGCTCGGCTTCTTAAAGCGTTAAAACGGGCGGGTAATGATCCAGAGGCTATCCGAGAAGTGGGTATTCAGTATGCCTCTGCCCAATGCGCAGAACTTCTTGATAATGGGGTGGACGGTATTCATTTTTATACACTTAATCAATCTGGCGCTACGCGCCGTATCTACCGTAATCTGGGACTCAAAGATTCTTGTCAGTTGATGCAAGCGAACGGTACGTCCCAGTAAGATTTGCTTAGATGAACGAAAACATCATTGATTTTGCTCATTATTACAATTAAGACTAATCCCTGTCTAAATATTTATGAACAAGAGTCCCCAAAACGTTGACGATCTATTTACAGCAGAAGGAGTGCGCCCAGTTGCAGAAATCGAAGTAGGGCCAACCAAACATGAAAAATTCCTCGATCAGAATTATAAAAAAATCGCGCTTGCCGTCATAGGCATCGGTCTCGTATGTAGTGGATTTATCGTTTGGAATGGTATTGCTCGCGATAAGGAACTTACAGCAGGAAATCTTCTTGTTCAGACGCTTGACCCAAATGGCCAAATTAATGAGGACAAGCTTCACCAGATTACGTCTAGTTATGCTGGTACGGATTCAGCTGTTACAGCCGCGTATCTTGAAGCTCTTGCTCTTTGGAACCAAGGGAAAGACAAAGAAGGCTGCGCTAAAATGGAAGCTTTTATTCAAAGTGTTCCATCTCCCGAGTGGGTAAATCAAGCTTCCGTTATTCTAGGGAGTCATTATATGAAATCTGGTCAACTCGCTGATGCTGAACGCCTTTTCAAATCTATAGTAGATCTTCAGCAAAAAGGCCTTTATTCGCCGCTTGCCTATCTTAGCCTGGGTGATATTGCCCGTAGTAAAGGCGATTATGCCACGGCAAAACGTTATTACGATGATCTTGCCACTCTCTTCCCTGAGAGTAATTTCGTCATTTCTCAGCTTGGTTTGCCTGCTCGTCGTGAACTCCTCGAAGTCAAGGCTCCAGAGAAAGTGGCACCACCTGCAACGGTAAAGAAAGATGCCGGTACAAAAACTGCGGCAGAGACTGCTAAACAACCGGTCTCTTCTGATTCGGCAACGGGTAAATCGGAACAACCATCCGAATCTTCTCAGCCCACGCAACCTGCAGCCCCACAGCAATAGATCTTTAGAAATAGACAATACGGATTTACCTTCTCTATAGTTATAATCCTCTCCTTGGGTTCTGTCCCAAGGAGAGGATTTGTTTTTACACGCAATCTATTGACCAGGTAGACGACATTAAAATGATAAGAGAAATACCTAGTCCTAAGTGAAGATTCTCTGGAAGAAAAACTCACGATGGAAAATCTGTTAATGCCAATTTGCGCCTATACATAAAAAACGCCCACCTACCTATATAGATGGACGTTTCTTATAAAAACAAGAAAGGTGTATGCTCGAATATTAAAGAGCTTTGTAATATTGAAGATGGATTACAGGATTGATGCGAAGATGTTCGCGGATGGAACGAATCGCGGAAGGTTCGGCATCAAATGCGAAAGTGACATATTGCCCCGCCTTGAGATGATTAGACTCATAGGCGAATTCACGGCGTCCCATATCCTTAGTATCGGTGATTTGAGCCCCTTGTGAGGTCATTTCCCCAGCGATTTCCTTGATGAGTGTTTCAACGGGTACTTCCGACCCCTTCATGTTGAAAACGATAAGAGCTTCGTACTTTCTCATGATTGTATGATTCTAAATAAAATGCGTGCGTGCTGCTTCCACCACGTGTTCCGTGGCCGCACAGCATGCACTTGTTTATGTCGTATGGCAAGTCTGTTTTTGTAGAATGCAACGAATTTTGGCAAATAAGCGGCAGTTACAAGGATTTAAAGACTTTTTCAGCAGCACGGCATGTGGCTTCGATATCTTCTTCTGTATGCGCTAGCGAGATAAAACCGGTTTCGAAGGGCGAAGGCGCCATATAGATACCTTGTTCTAACATACTCCAAAAATATTTCTTATACAGGCATTTATCCGCTTTGAGAGCATCTTGAAGGTTGTAGACGGGAGCTTCGGTGAAGAACAGACCAAACATCGATCCTGAACGATAAAAGGTAAAAGAATGGCCGCTAGATTGCATAGCCTGTTTCATCCCTTCTTCCAAAAGGGCGCCTAGTTGTTCTAACCGGGCGTATCCATCTAGTCGTTTGAGTTCGTGAAGTTGAGCTAGACCTGCCTCCATAGCGACTGGGTTACCTGAAAGTGTCCCAGCCTGGTAGACAGGACCGAGCGGAGATATACAGTCCATGATGTCGGAGCGGCCGCCAAAGGCTCCGACAGGAAGCCCGCCGCCAATGATTTTGCCCATACAAGTGAGGTCTGGGCTGATACCGTGAATTTGTTGAACTCCTCCCGGGGCAACGCGGAACCCCGTCATGACTTCATCGAAGATCAATAGAGAATCGTATTGCTCAGTAATCGATCGCAGAAATTCCAAAAAACCATTTCGAGGAAGATAAAATCCTGCGTTACCGGGGTAGGGCTCTACTATAACGGTTGCAATATCATTGCCATATTGTGCAAATACCTGAGAGACTGCTTCTTGATCGTTGTAGGGTACTGTCAATGTCAATTGGGCAAATTCGCGAGGAACACCTGCGCTGTCTGGTTCTCCGAATGTTAAAGCTCCGGAACCAGCAGATACAAGAAGAGAATCGACATGACCGTGGTAACAACCTTCAAATTTGAGAATTTTGCTACGATGGGTATATCCACGAGCCAAACGAATTGCCGACATAGTGGCTTCTGTACCGCTATTGACCATACGTACTTTTTGAACAGAAGGTACCCACGAAACGATGGTTTCTGCCATGTCAACTTCGGCTGGCGTGGGGATACCAAATCCTAGACCGTGGTTGATGGCTTGATGGACTGCTTGGAGTACCGTTTGTGGGGCATGCCCTAGGATGGCAGGCCCCCACGTGCCAACGTAGTCGATAAGTTCGCGACCGTCGACATCGGTGATATGCGAACCTTGGGCGGACTGAACAAAAAAAGGTTCACCCCCGACATTGCGAAAAGCCCGAACGGGAGAATTGACTCCGCCTGGGATGACCTGACACGCGCGTTTGAAAAGTTGAGATGAGCGATTCATGATAAAAAGGGAGGAAGTATAGAACAAAACGAGGATACCGAATCAAGGTATCCTCGTCAAAAGCTGTTTAAGGCTTGATTGGGTTCATCAGTAACGGGAGTATTTTCCCGAATCGAAAAACTGAACTTACCCGCAACAGAATTTATTCTTCGCTAGTAGTAGATGAAACATCTTCCACATCTGCGGAAGTTTCTTCACGGTTGCTGTAGCGCCACTTGACTTTGTAACGCTTGGATGCGGAACGTGCTTTACGACGCTTTTCATCCATAGGGGTTTCGAAAGCGCGACGACGACGCATTTCGTCGAGGATGCCCTCGGTATCTAATTTTGTTTTCAGCCTTTTGAGGGCACGATCGATTGGTTCTCCTTTTCTTACGATAACTTCACGCATGATTAATACTTCCTTTACTGATTGATCGGGAATGGATGAAGCCCATATACCTTTATGGAGGTTCAGTCAAGATTTTTGTGCTGACCTTTTAGAAATAAGTACAAAATAGTTTAAGAGCGGAACCCGAGGAGTTCTTGTTGCCAGTGCATCAGGGAAGTACTGGCGAGTTCCTCTTGATCGGCGATGGTCTCTAAAACTGCCCGAGAGGCGATAATTGAGGGGTCTATGTCTAGGCTTTCAGCGACCTGATTGCGGATAGAGATCAGTTGATCTAAGCGAGTCTCGAATGAATCTTTTTTAGGATGGCGGGGGAGGTGAAGCCGTTGCGGGTATTCATCTTCGTCCATGCGGTAGAAATGTTGGATTGCCGCCTGGAATCGCGCACGGCGATGGTTGTGAAATCGGTTGGGCGGGCAAATAGCCCCTTGATCTTGTAAAATGATGCTCCAGTCAATTAGCTCGGCATTTGAACAAATCATGAAAACGGGTTTATCGCGAACGGCTGCTTCTAAATCTCGCCAAGTCCAAAGCTCTTTGAGAGCAGCAAGGCCTCGGCGGTTAAGCTTCCCTGAACCCTGGATGCGCCATGGCTCTGGGTTCCCTGCGGCGAAACGTTCCCTTGCGCGTGCCATGTCGTGTTGACAACTTTCAAGGAACCAATGGTAACGTTTTTTGGCTCGAAGTTCTTCGACAAGTCGTTCTGCCATATCAGGCATATAGTTGACATCATTGAGGGCATAATTGAGCATATTGGGGGGCAAGGGCCGTTGCCCCCAATCGGCTTTTTGAGAAGATTTGCTGAGTTTGACTCCGTAGAAATGTTCGACGAGCGCGGCGAGCCCAAATTGACGAAAACCTAGAAGGCGAGCTGCTGTTTGTGTATCCAGGATGATTTTGGGCAATATGCCCCACGTGTGAAGGAATAAAAACATATCGTAATCAGCCCCATGCATCCAGACTTCGGCTTGTGAAAGCCAGTTGGTGAATGGGGCCATGTTTTCAATACTCAAGGGGTCGAGCATGCATGAATAATCTCCATCGGCATATTGAATGAGACAAAGTCGTTCATGGTATCTGTGCAAACTGTCTGCCTCGAGGTCTAGGGCGACTTTCCCCGAGGGCTGTTGTAAAGCTCGCTCTTTCCACTCTAGCAGCGCTTCCTGAGTATCGATCATAGTATAGGAGGTTGTCGTGTCGCTCATGGGCCTTAAAAGTGTCTATGTTGTGATTGGTAATAAAGGAAATGTCGCGGTAATTTAGGGGTGTGTAGAGGTCGCTTCTTGAAGGGAACTCATGAGAGCATTTCTTTCCTGGATTGATCGTTCTCGGGGTTCTGGGTAGATGAATTGTTTGCCTTGATAATTGGTTAAAGTGGTTTGTTGGGCGGTCTGTTCGACAATATAGGGGGGATTCAGGGGGATTTTACCTCCGCCGCCAGGCCCATCGAGAACGTATTGAGGAACAGCATATCCTGAGGTAAAACCGCGTAGACCGGCAATAATGTCTAGGCCTGTTTGGATTGAAGTCCGGAAGTGTGAAGAGCCTTTGATCAAATCACATTGGTAAAGATAATATGGTTTGACTCGGCACATCAACAATTTGTGGACAAGTTCACGTTGAATGCTGAGTGAATCATTAATCCCTTTGAGCAGAACACTTTGGTTCCCAAGCGGAATACCTGCATCAGCCAGCCTTGCTAAGGCGAGCCTCGATTCCTGCGTAAGTTCTCTAGGGTGATTGGTGTGAATGGAGATCAAAAGCGGAGCATGTGTGCGAAGCATGCAACACAAATTAGGTGTGATTCGCTGGGGTAGAAAAATGGGAACCCGAGAACCAATTCTCAGAATTTCGATATGAGGAATCTTGCGCAGCTCCGTCAAAATAGAGTTGAGTTTTTGATCGGAAAGCAACAAGGGGTCCCCTCCCGACAACAAGACATCGCGGATTTGAGGAGTTCGGCGTAGATAATCGAGTGCCGCGGGCAAGTCGAGCGTCAGTCGTTTGGGGCCAATCCCAGACACTCCTCTTGAACGAGTACAATGCCGACAATATGAGGCGCATCGATTCGTTACTAACATCAATGCTCGATCTGGATAGCGGTGTACGAGACCAGGAACGACCATATCTTTGTCTTCTCCACAGGGATCTTCCATTTCCTGTGGATCCTGGAAGGCTTCATCAACGCGTGGAATAACTTGTTTGCGGATTGGACACTCCGAATCATCCTTGTCGATCAACGTGAAAAAATAGGGCGTAATCAACAATGCAAGGCGAGAATGAGTGGCAAATTGGATTCCTGCTCGCTCCGAGTCTGTTAATTCAAGGTATTCTCCCAATTCTTTCATGGTTCGAATGCCATGGCGCAACTGCCATTGGGCATCATTCCATAATTCGTCGGGAACATGCGCCCATATACCCCGAGAATACGAGGGAAATCGTTGAGACTGAGGAACGGATGCCTGTGTCATGAGATGTACAGACGATATGGGTAGTCGGGATTGTTTGATAAGTCAAACGTCTGTTGCGGCTTGATTGGGGTTATTGGCGTTTGTAACTGATGAAAATTTTCAATTTTGGTTGAACAAGTTCGAGGATTAAGGCATTTCAGAGTCATGGACGAAATATCGGAAGCTCAAGGCAGGAATCATGGAGATCAGCCGTTAATGGCATTGATGCAGCAATGGAGACTTTCCAATCACGATTTAGTAGCAGTTTCTTCGGAACAATTAACGCATCGTCAAGTGCAGAGAGCGAAGCAGGGACGGCAGCTGACTTTACGTATGATGCAGAAAGTGACTCGCGCTTTTAATGTGGCTATTTGGAATCGCTTGTCCCAGGCCCAACAAGAGGATTTTATCGAATATCAACATAAACGACTTTTCAATTATGCCAAGGGATATCAGGCCGATTGGCAAGACCCAAATGAGGAGTTGATGGATGCAGTGTGGAAATGACGCCTACACCGCATCCATTTGCGACACCTCAGGCTTGTGGGGTATTGCTCTCTTGTTGTTTAGCTTGCTGCCAACTGGCTTCTTGAGTTTCTAAATCAGCCTGATTGAGCGCGATCCCTTGCTGACTGAGCAAATCTTCCATGCGATTAAAGCGCGATTCGAATTTGCGGTTAGCTGCTGCTAAGGCTATTTCCGGGTTGATGCCGCGTTTCCGGCAGACATTGACGACGGAGAATAAAAGGTCTCCCAATTCTTCTTGAACGCGAGGATCGGCGTCAGAAATCGAACTAAGTTCTTGGCATTCGCTGAGTTCTTCTTGGACTTTATCAAGGGCGCCAGCGACGTTAGGCCAATCGAAACCAACTCGCGCTGCTTTTTTCTGGAGTTTGGCTGCACGGAGTAAGGCAGGAAGCCCCTTGCCGATTCCGTCTAAGTAGTGGGCCTTTTCTGCATGTCGCTCTTGGCGTTTGATTTGATCCCATTGGGTCAGAACACCTTCGGTGTCTCGAACTGTCGAAGTAGCAAAAACGTGAGGATGGCGTCTTACGAGTTTATCATTCAAATCGCAGGCAATGTCTTCTAGTGTGTATAGCCCGTCTTCTTGAGCTATTTGAGCATGAAAAACAACTTGTAATAGCACATCACCCAATTCTTCTCTCAGATGGGTCCAATCCCGTTGTTGAATACAGTCTACTGCTTCGTAGGCTTCCTCAATCATTTCTCCTACGATAGATTCGTGGGTTTGTTCCGCGTCCCATGGGCAACCGCCTTGGCCTCTCAATCGTTGCATGATTGCTTTAAGTCGTTCAATTTGACGAGCGGGTTCTTTACAAGAAATCATTTCATGGTCTGTCATGGCAGGCGTATCCTGCCGCGATAATTCCCTCTTGCCCAGAAAAAATTCTCTTTACCGAATGCTACCTGGCTTGCAGAGTATGCCTTATGGAAACTCATTCATGGAAAGAACGAGGGGAAGACGGCGTCATCCTGTATCGAGCCAATTATCAGGGCGGAAAGTGGTCGTTGGAATCTTGCCCCAAAGTTGGGCGTTCTATGCGTGATGCCGTTAGCTGGACTCCTGTAGAAATGTCTCGCGGGCATTGGGAAACGTTGCGTGAGATTCTTTGGCGCAAATACCAACGCAAACGTTGCCCTTGGCATTTTATCGAAGAAATTGACAAAATGCTTGCTGAAACTGAAGAATCTTAACAAATGACTGGCGCAATGGAGGAATTCTTTACTCGAATCAGTGAATTGTTTCCGAGGTCGACGAGATCTTGGTGGAATGAATTGACTGGGTGGATTTTCCCATGCGCTTGCGCTCTATGTGGAGAGGGCCCCTTGGAGCATGGATATTTGTGCGAGGCTTGTCGGGAGAAGTTACCTATGGTGCAGGCCCCCATGTGTCCTCATTGCGGGGAACCCCTTGGTGGGGCTGCTGCCATGGGGTTTGTATGTTCTTATTGCGCTGAAAGCAAATATTACGATTTCGCTCGTTCGGCTTGCCTCAATGTAGAACCTGTAACCTCGCTGATTCTCCAATACAAATACGGAAATCGATTGCATCTGGCTTCTACCTTGGCGGAACTCATGGTCTCATTGTGGGAAACCTCGGATGATAAACTGAATGGAAATGATTGGATCCTCGTCCCCGTGCCGCTCTACTGGAAGAAATTGAAAAAACGCGGGTTTAACCAAGCTGAAGAACTGGCCTGTTTTTTGTCCAAACGATTTGGCTTTCCGCTTGTGAATGCGCTGAAACGCAAAAATGATTCGGTTAATCAAGCATCGTTAGGCCGTCAAGAACGCGTGCGTCATGCCAAAGGGTTGTATTATGTGAATCCTGTGATGGCAAAGCGTGGTGTGTTGGATGGGCGGCGCGTTTTGTTAATCGACGATATTATGACAACTGGCAGCACGGTGGAGGCTTGCGCCGCTGCATTGAAGAAAGAAGGCCGGGTCTCTTGCGTTGGGGTTTTGTCTCTGGCTCGCACGCCACAACGTTACTCTTGAATCGATTGGGAACTGGTTTGTTGACTTGTGGTCTGACCGATTGTAATATTAAGCCCTAACAGCGTAGAAAGAAGAAAAAACGATGGAATCGCTAACTCAAACATTGCGGCGTGACGTCATGTTTTATGATACGGACTGTGGCGGGGTGGTTCACAATCTGGCTTATCTCCGGATGATAGAAGAATGCCGTACTTTGTTGGGATGGAAATTGGGCATGAGACATATCAATACGGATCCGGATCCGGTGTTTGCCATGGTGGTTCGCCATGAAATCGATTATATTCGTCCTGCTTTTATGGGAGATGCCATCCTTGTAAAGGGATGGGTCGCGTCGTTGGAAAAAGCTTCATTTTGGTGCGACTTTGAAATGCGGAGAGAGTCTGATAACGTTCTTCTCGTCAAGGCGCATCAGCGTCTTGCTCTGGTGCGCTCTTCAACTAAAAAGCCCACTCGCGTGCCTGCTGAATGGGCTTCGATGATCTTTCATGTCTCCTCCAATTGTTGCAAATGAATAAAAAATGAAAATTTTTCAATTTTAGTCTTGCTAAGTCAGTGAAAATGGTGTTTATTCCTTTCCGCACTTCGGTGCCTAACGTGCTTGGGTAGCTCAGTTGGTAGAGCAGTAGACTTTTAATCTATTGGTCCCGGGTTCGAGTCCCGGTCCAAGTACCATTATAAACCACTGCGAATGATTGTTCGCAGTGGTTTTCCTTTTTCCCTAACTAGAAAAAGTAATGTCCCTGGTTTTACTGGGCGAACGTGAAAACGGTAAATCTCTCCTTTTGAGAGGTTGTCAAAAGAGGAGGGAAATTTCTACTCTATAACTGAGAAAAGTAAATGCTTGTCGGCAGCCGGTTAACGGAAGACGAGTGTGACTCGGCCTAGAACGATTTGATCTTTTTTGCGGAGTTTCATGTATGTGTTAGGTTGCAGCCGACTCCCATTGATATAAGTGCCATTTGATGAACCGCAATCGCCGAGCAACAAGGCTCCATTCCGCACTTTCAAGGCTGCGTGGTGAGAGGACACTGTATTGTCCGGGATGCAGAGATTGTTGTCGTTTGCTCGTCCGATGGTATACGAATGCGTAGCTAACAGATCTTGGAAATGAATCGAATAAAAAACCGCTTGGCCTGTAGAGAGGTACCCTTGCAAGTATAGGCCTGTTGCACTGCTCGCTACTCCGGAACTGGACTGGGGTTGCGAAACGGCTACTGGATGGAGTGATGGCGATTGAGTGTTGTCGGCTTTTGTCAATGGTGACTGCTGTGAGACGGGGACCGGACTTGGCAGTCGGGGCATGCGAGTGAGCTCTTCCCGCTGAGCTTGTTGTTCTTTTCGGACGTCGTGAATCCCCTGATTCGCTAGTACGATAACTGTGCCGTAGGCAATGAGCCCCCAGAGAAGAATCCGGAAAATTCCCAGATTGCCTAGAAAATGGGCGTTCCAAGAATAATGCAAGGCGATGGGAATGATGAAGAAGAGGAGAAAACGTGGATGAAAAAATCCTAAAAAAGCAGATTTTCCTGCCGAAGCTTTCCAAAAAGCTCCAGCGGCAATTGCTGTCCAAACGACGTGTGAGACTGGGGATGATATTGCACGGATAAAGAGAGTGGAGTTTATCCCTCCTAAGCGAGAAATTAATGATGAGTGTATATTATTAATGAATTGATTCAATAAATCTTTGTTAGAAATGAGTTGCGCAATTTGTTCGGCAGGATGAACATCTTTAAAGAAATCGTTTAAAGTTATTAGAAACATGTTAATAATAATAGAGAATATATCAAATTTAAATATATATCCGAATGTTTCAAAAATAGCAAAACCAGCACCGACTGCGGCTCCGCAAAGAAGCCCTGTCAACGCACTTCCATTTTTGTATTTTCTGGCTAAGTAAATAACAGCAAGGAGTTTTGCTGGTTCTTCCGTGAATGCAGCCCATGGTGCTGATGAAGCACTAATGAAATTATGAAAAATCATAGTACAAACGAACGAGATGAAGGCGCCTGCAAACAGGAGTTTCAGGATGATGTACCAAGGGATATTGCGTTTGATATTGAGCTCAGCAAACATGACTAAGAAAGCCAATGGAAATGCCGCACCACCAATGATCAATAGAGCGGGTATATCTGGTTGAAATTTTAATGAAAATAATATATATCCTATAAATAAAACGATACTCCAAAACAATACTCGCGAGAAGATCCACAGGGAGGGCCAGGTGGGTTTAATCTGGTCGAGTGGCGGGGTTGTGTAGCGAGAACCAGCGCAGAAGAAATCAATAATTTCATCTGTGTGATGCCGCCGGAAAATGTCCCTGAAAATGGCGGATAGATCGAAATGTCTGATTTTCTCCAATCCTGCTAATGTAGCTAGAGGATTGAAGAGTCCGGCCAGGAGGCCTCCGGAATCGAAATATTCACGGACCGGGAGCCAGGACGGCATGCCTTGCTCCCAGATCATGGAGTCAGGGGGTAGATGGCCAGATTCATAGAGATCCTTGATTTGGTCTTCTGAATAAGGACCTTCTTGTTGCTGGTTTCGTAGTAAATACATGGGAAAAATCGCTAGTGGAGAGATTAGATCCTGACAGCCAAAAGGGTTGGTCGTTAATGGCTGTCAGGAGATGAGAAGGATGGCTATTCGAAATATCCTTCGATTTCTTGCATGATTAACTTGGCCGACTGTTCGAGGATATCTTTGTCGTCTAAGCGATTGACCCCTTCGAGGGATTCATAGGTATTCTCCAACTTCGTGTTGACGGTACCCATTTGTCCTTTGATTTGAGCTGTACTCCTCTTGACATTATTAATGAGATTGTCAGCGGCGCTTAAATTATTACGATATTGTTCTGGGTTACTTCTGCCTGTTAACGGATTGGCTTGTAGCCAGGAACCGGCATTGGCGCGAAGCCGCTGGGCTTTAGCTATATCTGCTTTGTTACGCTTGACAGCTCTTCTAGTATTGGCAAGAAGTTGATATAATTCTGTAATAGTGGTTTTTAACTGGGAGAGAACCATTTTATCCTTGGTGTCATTGGATTGTTGAACGTAGGCCTCGATAGCTTTAATGGCTTTGCCTGCGTCGGAAGGTTTGCCAGACATCATGACCCCAATGACGGCTGGTTTGCTTTCCTCATCGGCACTGTGGTCCTCATTATCACTGACTCCGAACAAATCTTGGATACTACTATCGGGATATTCCTTAAGTTTGGCAAGCGCTTGGGAATCTGGTTGAGATATTCCAGCCGCTTTTAGATGGCGAATGCAAGCCAGGGCATTTCGGCTGTCGGATTTATATTCAGGGATGGCATGCCATAGAGGAGTTTTCCCATTTTTATCGGCTTTATCGGCTTTGGCTCCATGTTCCAGGAGGAATTTGACTGCGTCTGGGTTGTGCTGAGCGCAGGCGCTACAAAGCAGTTCAGTCATTTTACTCTCAATTTCTGATTGGGGGATGGATTCCAGAAGAGAATTGGCCAGGTCGTCTTTTTCGTTGGAAACCAAGTTTCCGAGTAAAGAAGAGAAATCACTGTCGTCTAGGTTTTTAGTCGCTCCTTTGTTGCACAAAAGATTGAAGGCTTCCTTCTGGCTGTGTTTGTCCCACTTCGAATTGTTAGCGAGGAGGATGAGCGGAGTTTGCTTACCGTCGACTTTGAGGGCAGGATCTGCACCATGATCCAGAAGATGGTGCATGATTTCACTGGCTTGGCTACTGTTGTCTTCCGTGGCACAGGAGATAACAATTCCAAGAGGTGTTAACCGATTATTAGATGCTCCTCCGGATATTTCACTGCTCCCATATCCGTAACCTCTCGATTGCTTGCCAGATAATGGTTTGTTGGGATCAGCCTTATGCTCTAACATTATTTTTACCAGATCTGCTTTTTGTGTGGAAAGTGCCAGATAGAACGGTGTCTCTGGAGAATCCTTCAATGTCACATTGCAGTCGGCATCTTTGTCCAGGAGTAATTTAGCAATAGGATCTAATCCGTTTTTGACAGCAAGATACAAAGCTGTTTCTCCTGTTTCCGGAATAGAATAATTAGGGTTTGCTTGGTGATCTAGCGCTAGTTTGACAAATTGTTCCATGAAGTTTTTATTATTACCTGTGTCTAACGCAAAAGTTAATAGATCATAGGTTTTATCCAATTTGTCGAGATGCAATGTATTGGTTGCAGGAACTCCGGCCTCAAATAAAAGATAGGCAAGGTCGAGGAACTGGGGCGACTCTTTTGTTTGTAACAAAAATAGCGCATTCTGATCATTAGCCATGTCCGGCAAAAGATTATTGTTTTTTAGTTCCCGGAATCCATCTGGGTAAGCTTCATCAATACATGTGTACAATAATTGCAATTTATCCTCTTGTGTGTAGTTGATATTTTGCTTGGCGAAGAAACTGATGAGTTCTCGGTTACGTTTTCTTATAGCATTCCTAATGCAACCAGGGTCAAGAAGGGCTTTGTTAGTGATTAAGAGCTCGATCATTTCACGATTTTCATTCGCGATAGCGAGGTGAAGAGGGGGAGTTTGATTAGGACCAACAGGATAATTGGGATCTGCCGAACATTGTAGCAATAATTTTGCCGCCTGCAGATCATTATTGGCAACAGCGATTCCCAGAGGCGTTATCAGAGATTCATCATTCGAAACTAAATTGACGTTTTTTAAAGATGAGAGTGCACTTTCGAGTTTTTGTTGGTCCATGTTATATGTGGCTAATACATCGAACAAATGTTGTTCCTCTGAGGTACTAACTGGTTGAGTTTCTGTGCTCCAGGATTTATTGCTTATATTCCAGACAATAAAACCAGCCAAGAGAAGTATGACTGCGGAAGCAGTAATGGTGATTCGTTTGAGGGTTTTGTTAGAGGTTTTCCGTTGCGGTTTCCCAACAGGTGGCATTGTTGTATGAGGTGACTGAACCTGGGTTGGGGGAATAGGAGGAACCCCTGGGATAGTTCCGGCCATGTTTTGCGACATTGCAGGAGTTGAAAAAGGGATTTCGGGGGGAGGGATACGACCCTCTAGGCAATCGAGCCATTCGTTTGCATTTTGCCAGCGGGTTTCTGGTTGGATGGCGAATGCCTTATCGATGGATGATAGGAGTTTGTATGAATAGCCCTTAAGGTCTAGACGATGAGCGAGTGGAATGTAATTTGTGTCGCTAATGCGATCAACACTTTGAGGAGGATTTTCTCCTGTGAGGAGTTTATAAACCGTGCCAGCTAGGGAATAGACATCTGACCAGGGACCTGTATTACCGCGTGCCTGTAATTGTTCGAGAGGCGCGTATCCTTGGGTGGCAAGGATTGTTTGGGTTTTTTCGCTGACGATTTGGCGGGCCGATCCAAAGTCGATCAATTCGGGGATCCCATCTTGGGTTAGCAGGATATTGCCTGGTTTGATATCGCGGTGTAGGAGGTTATGGCTATGAATGTAATCCAAAGCACTTAACATGCGCTTTAGAAAATCAACAAGCCATTCTTCATTAGGTGCTCCGTATGTGTCGCGGAATTCGGATAACGAAATGCCTTCGATGTAGGGCATGACGTAGTAGGAAGTTCCGTTCGCGTTGAAAAACTGGAGGACTCGTACAATGTTAGGATGATTAAGATTGGCGAGAAGTTCGGCCTCATGCCGAAAATTGTTAAGATACCAGTCAAAGGAAACTTCTGTTTTCTTCTGCGTGAGTCTGGTTTGAACCTGATATTCTGCGTCTCTATGTACGAATTCTGTTGGAAAGTTTTCTTTGATGACGACTTTGTGGTGCAGATTATGATCTTCAGCTAGGTAGGTAATACCAAATCCACCTTGACCAATAGTTTTAATGATAGTGTACCCATTGAGCACATAACCATCGGGAAGGCTCTCTCCTATCGAAGAGGCCGTTTTTGTCGGCTCAGAAGTGGTAGCAGGAGTTGGTTTCAATGCATTGAGCCATTCTTGGGCGTTTTGGTAGCGTTGACGATGATCGGAAATTAGGGCATGATCGATAGTTTGCAACAATTGCGGAGAATAGAGCGCTAAACATTCGGGCCTGCGGCTTAGTGGAACGTATGGGTCAGAACCATCCATTGTAATACGGTTAAGACTTGGGATAGGGGGCTCTCCGGCAACGAGGTCGTACATTGTTGCGCCTAGTGAGTATAGATCACTCCACGGGCCTATTTCTCCATTAGTTTGCATTTGCTCAAAAGGAGCGTACTTTGGCGTGCCTATCTTGGTAAATGGATTGGCAGAGTTGAGTTCTCGCACGGTTCCGAAGTCAAGCAGCATTGGTTTGAGATCAGAAGTCAGCAGAATATTCTCTGGTTTGATGTCTCGGTGAATTCTTTGGCGTTGATGCAAGAAATTCAATGCATCCAAGATGTCGGTGAGAATGTTGACAAGATCCTGTTCTAGAAATGGTCCATTTTCTTGGCGGACGTCACCAAGAGATTTGCCTTCAACGTAAGGCATAACGTAGTAACTGGTATTGTTAGCCTTGAAATATTCCTTGACATTAACGATGCAGGGATGTGCCAAACTACTCAAAGTCTGAACCTCGGTGAAGAATTTTTTGGATATGTATTCGAAATCATCTTCTTTACCTGGAAGAGGGCAAACTTGATAATCCTCGATTCGCGTGGCTGCATCTTTGGGAAAATTTTCCTTGATAACGACTTGTTCCTGTGAAGACGATTCTAGGTTGGTTGCTAGGTAGGTGATACCAAACCCGCCCTGGCCTAATACCTTGACGATTTTGTATTTGCCCAGGATATAATCAACGGGCAATTGGGAAGATAATGGTGAGGATGACATGATAATAAGATGAGGTTAATTATTTAGATAAAAGATGATGCTAGCAATTATGAAAATTGCGATAATAATAATCTGTAAACACGATTGAGATTGATGTGTTGGAATTCCGGAGCTGGGAACACTGGCTTTGAGAAATTGAATCCAATCTACGGCGTTTAACCAGCGATTGGTGGGATCGAGTTCAAGCGCTTTGTCTATAGACCATAACAAAGGTTGAGGAAAGCTAGAGAGTAACTCTGCTTTTTGACTGAGCGACTCAAAGGGGACATGCTGAAGGAAACGTTGTCGGCTGTTGGTCGGAGTAGTGCCTGTTAACAACTTGTACATAGTAGCTCCTAGCGCATAGATATCTGACCAGGGGCCTAAGGGAGAGATAGAAATAAATTGTTCTGGCGGGGCATAACCTGGAGTACCAGATTGAGCTTTGGAGGATAACGGGTCTTCTTTCGACAAATCGCAAACAATGCTGAAATCTGTCAACATCATGTTCCCGTCAGGGAGCATAAGGATGTTGCTGGGCTTTAAATTGCGATGGATACAATTTTGGCTGTGTAAATATTGAAGAATATCCAGCAACTTGAGCAGCATGTCGAGAAGTCGGCTGGCGTCTCTAATAGGCCCAGATTGCCCCAAGAGATGGCTGAGAGATTGCCCTTCTATATGAGGCATGACGTAGTAATCAACTCCATTAAAGTGAAAGGTTTGAAGGCATTTTATAATGCCCGGATGATCCCAAGAACCTAATAATTGAGCTTCAAAGCGAAAACGTTGGAGAGTAAGTCCGAACATATATTCCTGGCCACGTTTGGGAATAATGGAACCCTTGTTTGTTCGTATTGCCCAGGCCTCTGGAAAGTTTTCCTTGAGTTGTATTAGATTGTTTTGCGAAATATCAAGCGCCAGGTAAGTGATACTTGTAGAACCTTGTTTTAATACCTGTTGAATGATGAAATTGCCGAGCTGAGTGTTTTGAGAAAGGCAATTAGAATTCGCATAAGGAGATGAAATAGTTTGGGTGGAATTAGAAGGTTGGGGCTGGCTTGAACGCCCCGCGAGAAAAGCTAGCCACTCATCTGCCGATTGCCAGCGATTTTCTGGCATGAGTTCCATAGCTTTGTCAATCGACCACAACAACAACTTAGAGTACTCAGAGGAGACGGAAGTGTCGCTGGTTAAGTCAATTGAGGAAGAGCGGTGGCCGAGGCGATCTGACCAGAGAGGTGGTGTGGTACCCATGATCAGATAATACATTGAGGCGCCTAAAGCGTAAAGATCGCTCCAGGGCCCAAGATTCCCATGAGTATTCGTTTCCTGTTCGATAGGGGAATATCCTTGTGTAACAATGGACGTTTGCGATTTGTTAGCAACAACTCGTTTAGCAGAACCGAAGTCAATCAATAACGGAGTATTTTGAGGCGTTAGCAGGATATTTTCAGGTTTAATGTCTCGATGCAGGAGATTTCTTGTATGTAAATAGGAAAGAGCATTTAGTAGCTGCGTCAAAAGCTTAATAATCCAATCTGAGGTGAGTTGGCCATTTTGAGAACGATATTGAGCTAAGGAAATACCTTCGACATGTGGCATCACAAAATACGATGTATTGTTAGCCTTGAAGTATTCAATGATGCGAACTATATTAGGATGGTTAAGGCTGGTTAAAGTTTGAGCTTCTTTATAGAAGTTGTCGGTGTACCATTCGAAGGAATAAGGGTGATTGCCTGTTTCCCGTGCTCGCAATTTGTTTGAATTGGGTTCCCGGTAAGCTAGTGAAAAAGGAAAGTTTTCTTTGATGACGACGCGAGCATTCGTTTCCCTGTTGAGCGCCAGATAAGTAATGCCGAACCCTCCTTGTCCCAGTGTACCAAGGATGGTATACTTGCCTAAGCGGAATTGTTCAGGAAGATTTTGAGAACAGGAAACGGACATACAGCGTCGACATGTAGAGAGAAAGGTAAAAATGAGATTAGGGTGATGGTAAGATTAGCCCTTGCGTAAAACGCTTCTAAACAAAGAATGGCAACGCTGAACCAATGACTTAAACACATTCCCCGAACTTGCAGAAGGTTGAGCGGTGGTCGGTGACGTTTCCCCTACCGAATTGATCCAGATTGCTGTGACGTTATCGGATTCCCCGTGTTTGGCTCTGACGGAGGCTTTCACCATTTTTTGGAGAGTTTGCGTGGCATGCGGTGTCCATTGTTGGACTGGCCATAATTCGTCAGGCAATTGGTTCCAAAGTCCGTCGCAACACAGTAAAAATTGGTCGCCTGGTTTCCAGCGACCAGAATTGATGTGCGGGACTGGGGCTCTGTCTCCTCCCAGGGCCTGAGTTAAATGGCTTTGGTCAGGGTGACCTTTGAGTTCTTCTTCCTTGATTTGCCCCATTAACATGAGTTTCCACGCTAATGAATCATCCTGGGTGATGCGTTTCCATTTCTGGCCGTCGTTGTGGTAGAGTCGGCAGTCTCCCGCGTTCAAACAAACGTATTTCCCTTGGCAGGCATAGAGAATAACAATGGCGCATTTGCCGCATAGATCGGGATTGTTGTGGCCGCTTTCGAGAATGTTGTCGTGAATGAATTGTAGCTGAACTCGTAACAATTTTACGGCTTCAGATGGGGGGACATTGTACTGGAGTTTGCTCTCCCATAGTTCTTCCATCATGCGGACGGCTCGTTGAGCTGCTTCCGCGCCGCCTTGATGACCTCCTGCTCCATCGGCAACGACTGCTAGAAGTGCTCGTTCTGATTGGCGAAACGTACAGGCATCCTGCTGCGAATCTCGATCACCTTGATCCGATATGTGGCAAGCAGAACAATCAATGGGCCCATATTGACGGCGGAACCATTCTAAACGTTTCAGAACATCAATGACGATGACTGTCGTGTTGTCTTGGTTGGGGCGTTTCTGTTCTTCTACGAGCTTTAACAAGAAGGAACAAACTTGTTCTGGTGTGTATTGAGCTATCTGTTCCTTCTGCAGAATCGACTCCAATTCTTCCTTGATTGTGTTGAGCCCGTCTGAGGCAATGATGAAACGGTCTCCAGGTTTTAAAACATAGGATTTACTTTCATCGATATCGTCAGGGTGTCCAAGTCGCAATGGGTCACCACAGACTGCTGTATACAAAGCTTGAGGAGTTGTACAATCTTCTAGTTGTTTGGGGGGTGCTAACCCCTGTTTGATTTGCCTTTGTAAAACATTGTTCCAAGTATGTTTGAAATTCAGCGAGTAGAGTTTACCATCCCGGAATAAATAGAGTAGCGAATCTCCAACGCTGACCCAGGAATACTGGTCTTCTTTAATATAAAGGCAGATTAGCGTGGCTCCAGCATCATCCCCAACAAGTTTTAAATCCTTCAAATTCCGAATAGCTGCATTGGCATCGATCAAGGCTTGGGATAGGTTTTTCCCTTTTGCCTGGGATATGATCGAGGTCGCCAATGTTTTGACGATTTCTTGGCTGGCAAGATTTCCTCCAGAGTGACCCCCCATCCCGTCGGATAGAATGCTAATGACTTCCGTCGCATCCAATAGGTCACTTTCGTTAGTTGTGTCGGATGGAATAAGAAGAAAAGAATCTTCCTGGCGGCTACGAGTACCCTGAATTTGCTTTCCTTCCAGAAGGAAGATAAATTTCTCGTTCATGTTTAATAGCAGAGTATGAGCTGGAGTGATGGATTTAAGACCATGCAAATGATTCGTCGCAGAATGGGACAAATCGTAGTGTGGTATCGTCAGATAGACGGATGGTATCTCCTCGCTTGAGTTGTGTAGGCATTTCGAGCAATTCGTCATTGAGGTCGGCAATGCCAGAACCATCTGATCCCGGACGAGCACTGAAACGATTCCTTCGTTGATCATATGTCACGACGACGTGGCCTTTACGGGAAATTCCTGAGTCATCAGGGAGGCATATCCGGTTGCTGGGATCTCTGCCAATTTGGTTTTGGCCAAATCCTAAAGAAAAAGTTTTCCCTTTCATGGGGCCTGTGATGGCAACTAGCCAACCAACGATAAAGTCGCCGGTAACCTGAATTTCCTGACTTGTGGTATGAGGGCGAACGAGAATTGTTCTTTCGTCGTCTTTAGAGGGACGCCGAACGATGACTGTTTTGTCATTGTCTGAAGTTGCATTTTCCCTACCCGAGGGCGAATGAGAAACAAGAGTTGTTGGATTGTTGCCTGAAGTAGCAGGAGTGATGGGTGGCATGTCGATAGGGGGGATATGAACTACCTCAATAGGTGTAGACATATTGGGTGGGGTATCTGGAGAAGGTATGTAGATTGTTTGATCTCCTGAATTATTGCCTCGTGAGACAATTCGCGTTGGTTCTTGGCCTTGCATAAGATGAAATTGGGTGACAAGTTAGAAAATAGTACGGAGACGAAGTGTGACATCTCCTAGTTCGACGATGTCTCCATCGACGAGTTGAATAGACTCTTTTCTGTAAGTCTTTCCTTTGAAATAGAGTCCGTTGGAAGAGCCGACATCAGTGAGAGACCACTGTTTGTCGCGACCTTGTTTCAGAATGCAGTGGAACGATGATACCGATTGATCCTGAATGCAGATGTTATTATTTGTGTTTCGACCAATAGAAGTTGAGGGTAACCTAATTTCCCAGATCTGGCCAGTCTTGACGTTTTCCAATCGGCACAAGACTGGGGCATTCATAACTGTAGGGTTTACAGTTGGCGGCTCAGGAAGAGGGTCGGCAGGAGGAATCGTTTCATAAGATGAGGAAGGTGTTTTAGGAGGATTGTTATCTGGAACTGGATCTGGTATAGCAAACGGTTTCTTCTTCCGGGTTGCTATAACAATTCCGATAATGACAATAAGAAGGATGACTCCTCCGACGATATACCAAAGATAGGCTGATAGACCTTCCTCAACGACAGGTTGTTTCGGGGTGGACTCTGGTGTGGGTTGGCCTTCAGGTTGTCCTTCAATAATTGGTGAATCATTATCTGTAATGGGAATGTCTGTGTCAGGGGGAAGTTTCCCTTCCATGAAATTTTGAATGATGGAGGCAGGGATGTAGAGAACACCTGATTGATTATTGTTCCCATTAAGAGTGATTTGAATCTCTTCTGCTTCGTTGGGCAAAGCAATTTCCAAATGAATACGGCATGGGTGAGCAGAGGCAATTAGTTTTTCTTCAGGTTTATTCTTCTCTGGTTGGGCTGTCCCTGTGTATTGCCAATATTTCCCCTGTGTGTCTTGAGCGATGTGTTGTAGATGCGGGAAGCCCTGTCTTAAGGCCTCGTTGTTGTGGGCAAACGCAAGGGTATAAATTGGAATTTGATTCTTTTTGGCTGTTTCGATGAGTTTGTTTTTAATGGAATTTTGGGCCTCGTGTTGCTTCGCGTCATTGCCACCTGTTTCGTCGACTCCGTCAGACACAAGAACTAACGCCGTGTTTCCCTTGTTGCTACGAACCTCATCGCTTGTTAAGATGTTGAGCGTATTGGTGAAAATGAGACTACTTTGCCTGAATTGAGGGGATTCGCTGAATTTCTTGTTTTTAGAGCGCGACAGGAGTTGTTCATGAAGAATCTTACGGCTTGGGTCGTTGGGAGGAGATGAAAACCATTTTTCAGTGCTAGCCCCTAACCCATATACAGTAATGGCATCCTGTTCAGGAAGAACTGAAATAATCTGTGCGGCGGTATTGATCTCAGTTTGGACTGTTGTATTTCTGGAACTGCCACCGGATACATCAATGATAAAATGCCAATAATAAGAGGCTATGGGCATTTGACTAAACTTAACACCTAGGTTTGAATTACTGGGTACGGTTTTAGCATCAATCCTTGGAATGTTTTTAGCTCCAGGAACGCCAATGTTTTCTATGACGAGTTTTTTGGTAGTTTTATTGAACGAGAGTATAGGCTTCCCGGAAACTGTGTTTCGTGCGTCTCCTGTGTAAGCAAGCGGCTGATTAGCTGGTGTGGAGTTGCTCGTTGCTGACGCACTTGGCGGAGCTTGAGCGGTAGATTCGTTAGGCGAGGCACAAACGAGAACTGCGCAACAACAAATGCTCCAGACAAACGCAGAGCGAAAAAGACGACGTTTGCCGACGCGGAAAATTGTTTTCTCTCTGCCGAGATAGTTTGAAAGCGAGTTGTACATATGAATGTGGTCTTTAGAGTGGAAAACAGTATACCCCGGCAAGAATACATGCCAACAGGGAATCCTGACGATACTATTGACATGGCGACAAAATTACGTCAATAAAAAAAAAGTGTAAAAACATGTTTTTTCTATGTGGATTATGATATTTCTCGCTGTTGAGAGAAATGTTAATTACTTAGTAACTTCCATTAATTTTGTTGGATTGAATAATTAATAGGTGAAATAATGATATCTAAAATATTATTATTAGAGTGTTAGTGATATACGCTATGAAGTGATATTAGGTCAAACAATATATGGCTTTTATTAATTATTTTACGAAATTTTGCGAGGCGAATCAATAAGCAAGAGAATGGAGAATATTTCTTGAATTTACAATGCATATTGAAACATTGGAGCGATTGTTTTGATAATAAATTGCCTAAATATTGAATGTTTTAATGGAGTGACCATCCATTGATTTACAATCACTTATAATAACATGGTGATTTTCAATTTGAAAAGGTATGAAGAGAAATATAAACAAGTAATCAACAAGAAGGCTTAGACTGGCAATAGAACCTACCATTGAGGCAAGAGTATATATGATTTCATAAATTTTCAATACTGTCGAATAATTGTATTGCCGATATTAATTAAGAGGGCTATAAAGCCCGACATGGATGAAGTGAATCAGGATGAGTTGAAAATGAATGTCAAGTTGTGGCTTAAAGCTAACAACTTTAATTATGCATGGCTCGCTGAGAAATGTTTCGTCTCTGAAGCGACTGTCCGCAACTGGATGGCCCGGAAACCAATTCCCGCGGCCAAGGAATATATTATCCGCGAGTTAATCAAGAAATTGCCTTTGACTCTGCCCAGTCGTGTTAGTGTCGAGGAAGAAACGCGCATTACTCTTAAGTTGGGAGCCGAAACTCGCAAAGAGCTGGAGAAAAAAGCTTTTTCACAGGGCAAAACTCTGGCAGAATTCATTGCGGACGAGGTGCCCAAGTTAGGTGGTAGCAGTGAGTAAAATATCGCAACAATCAGATCATGGAGAAACGGTAAATTCTCCTCAAAAAGCCCAACCTCCTGCGGGAGAGGAGGTTGGCGATGTTGTTGTCGCGGCGTTAGAAGTTAATGGCACAGTGGAAGTTGCTTTGCCGCCGGGAACGGTACTGGGGGATAAGTACAAGATTCTTAAAGAGTTAGGGCAAGGGGGATTTGGTATTACCTATTTGGGGTGGGATTGCAAACAGGCCTGCAATATTGTATTGAAAGAATGGTTTGCTCCCGAGTTGTGTTTTCGAGATTCGGAGACATTGGAGGTAAAACGTTTGCCTCATGTTGCTAGCCAGATTTTTGACCGGGCCTGGGGGGCTATGTGGAAAGAAGCTCAAGTGTTGGGGAAGTTACAACACAAGAGGATTGTGCCGATGTACGATGTTTTTGCTTCAAACGGTAGCATCTTTTACGTGATGCCGTACATTGCAGGCGGATCGCTGCAGGATCGGATAGAGCAGAATAAGGGCCGGACGATAGTGGATCCCGATCAAGCGAGAACGTGGCTGAGAGAGCTGTTGGAGGCTCTCAAGTATTTGCATAAAAAGCAAATTTACCACCGTGACATCAAACCGGGAAATATCTTGTTTGACGATGATGACATGCCCGTATTGATCGATTTTGGGGCAGCTCTTGATATGCCAGAAGTTACGTCGACTATTACTCAGGGCCCTTTGTCGTTGGAATATGCGGCGCCCGAGCAAGTTTTAGGCGACAAGGATATTGGCGCATGGACTGATTTTTATGCCTTGGCGGCGACTTGGTATCGTTTGATTTCCGGAATTCCTCTTCCGAATGCCAGGAGACGTCTGGAGGGCGAACCAATCATGCCGTTGGTTGATTTGATGGCGGGTAGCGCATGGCCATGTGAGTTATTGAGGTCAATAGACCATAATTTGAGCATCAACCCTCATATGCGATGCCAAAATGCGACTGAATGGTTGGGTATGCTTGAGGTTGAGAATGAGGCGCTACAAGATTTGGCGGCTGTAGAGTATGTAGGATTGCCACCCCATTCTCGTTTAGAGAATGGTAGTTATGAAATTCTTCGCGTGTTGGGGCAGGGCGGATATGGCATTACTTATTTAGGGCTTGATCTGAAATTACAGCGTAACATTGTCCTAAAAGAATGCTTTTTGAATGGCATGTGCATGCGCATTCCGGGGTCGCCTCAAGTGAAACGCATTCCTCATGTGCCCCCTCGTGTATATGAGAAGATGATGGAGACAATGAGGCGTGAAGCAAGAGTGTTGGCCAAGTTGCACCATGAAAGCATCATCCCCGTGTATGAGGTTTTTGAGGAAAACGGAACCGTTTATTATGTGATGCCTTATTTGTCGGGCGGCTCTCTTAAAAAGAGGTTGGCGCAACGAAACACAGGGAAGGAAATTGAGCCTCAACAAGTGGTGGAGTGGTTGACAGTTGTTTTGGCGGCGCTTCGGTATTTGCATGCAAGAAAGGTTTATCACCGCGATATTAAACCTGATAACATTTTATTTGATGAAACGGGTAAACCGGTGTTGATTGACTTTGGCGCCTCTTCGTCTATGGCTGATGCCTCGATGACGGTAAGTCGTAGCCCATGTTCACCCCAATATGCCGCGCCAGAACAAATTACGGGTGGAAAGATTGGGGCGTGGACTGATTTCTATTCATTGGCTGCAACCTGGTACTACCTGATTACTGGGCAACAGGCCGTTGACGCTGGGAATCGGATGCTGAATGACACGCTGACGCCTCTTGTTGATTTGATGAAGGACAGTTCATGGCCCCAGGGGCTACTGAAGGCGATTGATGTCAATTTAGCTCTTGCGCCTCAGCTTCGATGCCAGAATGTTGACGAGTGGTTGCATTTGTTATCAACTTCTCCTCATGATAGCGCTCCTCCTGAGATCACGGCCTCAAAGGATGCGAAAGCCGGTGAAAAACATTGGAGGCTTGCCATTGGCGTGGTTGCCTCGTTGGGAATTTTAATAACTAGCACGATTGTTCTTTGGAAGTTGACCTCAAACGAGGTTTTACCTGTCAAAGAAGAACAGAGTGAGAAAAAAACTCAGGAAACACCTGATTCTTCAAGTATAAGAAGTAGTGATCTGCGTGATTATCAGGATATTTTATATCAAAAAGTTTATGATTATTATAAGATAGATGACTATTTGTTTAAGAAACGACAGTATGAGCAGAGAACCGATCGCGTGAAGTTGAATTTGCGACGCGAACTAGAAGGATTGTGTTGGAAGTATGAACGCTATATTGGAGCCGCTGTTTCTCCAGAGGAAGTCCAGGAAATTCTAAGTCAAATTAACCAAAGCTATGATGATTGGAATGATAAATGGAGAAAAGAAGTCGAGCAACTTTATAGACAGTATATAGATGAGGTGATGAGACCGTTTGCCGATATCAGGAGTGATTTACTCAAAAATTATCCGGTGGCCAATAAGGATGAACTGCAGATGTTACCTGCAATTAAGGAACGCTTGTCTGATGATTTGAACGAGACTGAGGTTGCTCCTTTTCTTACATACCATTTTTCTGACAGCTTGTCTGAATGGGGTCAACAAATAATGAATTCATTGCGAGAACAAGCCATGGCTCGAGCCCAACAATTAGCGCTTGCTGGGAATCGATAAACAGAGAATCGCCAAATTCTACGGGGATGGGGCAGATTTTAGCGATTCCCCGGAAAAACGTATGAGCATATTTACTGTTGATTGTTGTTGGGGGTGGTAGCAATTTGAATAATACCCCATACGATGAGGCCGGCTCCTACGACCATGAGCGCTCCGGAACTGTCAGTCCCCCGGAGTACGAAATTGCCGCTGCAGCCGCCAATGATGAATGCGATTCCTATAATGATGTTCCACATGGCCCGATTAAAAAGTGAGGTTGAAATATAAATAAGAGTCTGTAGCAATCACAAACTTTGGCCTTGATGACAAATGGGCTGTCACAGGGGCGTTGAATCTTTTATTCGAGAAAAAATACCCCTTGTGATTGATATGTATTTCAACTGTTGATTGCAACGAGATCTTACAAAAGGCATACTAAGAGATTCTGTGGCGTCAAGTCAATATGAAAATCGCAACAATGATAAAAGAAGGAGAAAATTTTTCTAAAATCTAGTTAATGTGTTTGATTTTGACGAGGTACTTAGCGATGTAAACATCGCTGCACTTCGAGAGCGCGTAGTTCATGTGGTCATAGATGTAGAGATCGCTGGCGATAGTGAGATGCTTTTGCTCTAGTGATTGCAAGAATGCGGTAAGGGCGAGCTGGTGATCCTCGATGGTTCCTCGATGAAACCAATAGGCATATGTTCCTTGGGTTTGTTGTGTTTGTAGAGCGTCATCGTGGTATTTGGACATAAGCAGGTAATGAACCTGAAAATCGAACTGGATTGCATGGATCATGGGAATAATCATTCCTAAAGGAGGGTAAATGGTGTTCCCGCAAATAAGGTCGTTGATCATGCATTCTGAATAGCATTCGACACATTCTTCCCGGCGTGTCATTTTCCGCGGGTCGACGGGGAAGAGATTGAAAACAGTTTCGTTACGAGACTCGAACAAAAGGCAATCGAAAGGGGAATGGAGTGTTTGTTCTGTGATTTGTACGAGATCTTCGAGCATGGTAATACGACGGGAGAGTTTATCTTCTTCCTCGCGAAGTCGAGAAAGTTGATCGATGAGAAAGTCCAACGATTCTTGGGATTCGCTGTTGGTCTTGTAGTCTTTGATTTGTTCAAGTTTGCTACCTGTAACTTTCATGAGCGAAATGAGGTCGAATTCAAAGAATTGTTCAATCCCGTAAAATCGAGTCCCATCGATCGTCGTATATTTAGGCTTTAGTATGCCCTTGCGATCGTAATGGAGGATGGTTTCTTTAGTCGTATGACAAAGTTTGGCAAATTCTCCTGTTTTTAATAAATTCTTGATCATAAAAAAATCTTGACCATTGTGTTACACAATAGTTTAGCCTGTCGAAACTTTGTTGGCAAGCATTTGGCAAGATGGTGAATGCAGCGCCATGAAGGGAATAAGAAAGAGTAGGAGAACGATATGAAGTGGTCAGAATTGACAATAGCTCGGTTGGCATGCGCGTGTTTTTTTATATGTCCAGGGATAACCTATGGGGTTTTGACCTCGCGATTACCTGCCCTTAAAGCTCAGACTGGGGCAAGTGATGGGCAAATTGGCATGTTTTTGTTGAGTTTGGGTGGGGCTAGTCTTATAGCTTTATTCAGCAGCAGCTGGTTGATTTCGCAGTGGAATAGCCGTGTTGTGTTAAAAACTGGGACTGCGCTTTTACTTGTTTCGACAATTTTGGCGGGAGTATGTCATGAGCCCTTGCAGTTAACAGGAGTTTTTATCGTCTATGGATTGGGGACGGGATTAGTAGATGTTTCGATGAACGTACAAGGGTTGCTAGTAGAACGCCGGTATAAAGAACCTAGTATGTCTCTGATGCATGCATTTTTTAGTTTGGGCGTTATTCTGGGGGCGTTGAGCGGATCATTGTTTGCAGCGTTAGAAATACCCTACTTACTTAATGCATTGTGCGCATTGGGTATTTATGCCTGTTGTTTACCTTGGGCTTCTCGAAGACTTCTCGCCGAGGTGCCAATGGGTTCCAATTGCCATCGAGAAGGCAGGAAGAATTCGTCGGGAGTCCCTTTCTTTGTTATTTTATGCGGTTTAGTATCCATGATGGCCTATGCGGCGGAAGGTTCCGTGGCTGAGTGGGGGAGTTTGTTTTTACATAGTGTCAAAAATGCTCCTGAGGAGACTGCTGCATTGGTTTATGCTGTGTTTTCTGCGGCAGCCTTAATATCTCGTTTGAGTGGAGACCGATTGAGAAAACAGTTCGGAGATTATTCCTTAGCATTAGGGGGAGCCATGATGGCTGCGTGTGGCATGGCCTGTGTTTTATTTTCTTTGCACCCTGTCGCGTGTTTAGCTGGGTATACGATGATGGGGGTAGGGCTAGCTCCATTGGTTCCCATGTTGTTTAGTCGTGCCGGTAGATGTCGTGGGGTAAGTGCAAGTAAGGCTAGTGCAATCGTATCGGTGTTGTCTTATAGCGGGATGTTGTTTTTCCCTCCATTGTTGGGGTTGCTGGCTAATGAACGAGGGCTTGAGAATGCATTGCTGGTTGTGTTGTGTTTGTGTGGTTTGTTGTGTGTCGGTTCATTCATTTTCTGGAGACCTCGACGTAGACGCCGGAGTGTGAAGTAATATTCAAGGCCAAGAGTCAACACGATGATTTTTTAGGTAGTCGTGTTGGCTCAAGAAAAATTGATTTACGATCCTCCAATGGAGATTTTCATGACGCCATCGAGTTGACGTTCGAATAGGGTGTAGGCATGGTCGATATCCCTCAAAGCAAATTGATGAGTGGAGTGGTATCGATGTGGCCATCAGCGATGAGTTTTAGGATATCTGCGCAGTTGCATCCATCGACGCCTCCTGTTTTGAAGGTGAGGTTTTTGCCATACATTTCTGGCAATGGGAGGATTTGGGGGCGATCATACAAAGCGACAAGTGTGACGATGGCATTCGGGCGAGCTGCTTGCCATGCTAGCTGGAAACTCGATTGTGAACCAGCGACGTCAAGAACTGAATCAGCTCCTCCGTGCTCACTATACTGAGAAACGCATTTGAGACATGTATTTGGGCTTGTGACGATAAGGTCGGGATAAAGACGTTGAATGAATTGGCGGCGTTGTGCCGATTGTTCGCAAACGATGATTTGGCGTGGGTGATGGAGTCGGGCGCATTGCATGGTGCAAAAACCTGTTGGACCTGCTCCGATGATGAGAACGGTATCGTCGGAAGTAATTTCTGCCAGCCTGGCAGCCCAAAATCCCGTAGCTAGGATGTCACCTACGAATAAGGCTTGCGAATCGCTGACGGAGTCGGGTATGCGGGTTAGTCCTTGGTCAGCAAAGGGGACGCGAACATATTCAGCCTGGCCGCCGTCGATGCGGCACCCCAAGGCCCAACCTCCGTCAGGATGCGTACAGTTGTTAACATAACCTTTTTGGCAGAAGAAGCATGATCCGCAAAATGTTTCTACATTAACAACCACTCGATCTCCTGGGACGACGGTACTAATGTCTTCTCCGATTTGCTCAACAATACCGACCATTTCGTGTCCCACGGTGATTCCTGGAACGGCTCTTGGAACGCTGCCGTGTTTAATGTGCAGATCGCTGGTACAGATACTGCTCATGGTAACACGAACGATAGCGTCACGAGGATGTTGGAGTACAGGATAGGGCTTTTGAAGTAATTCAAATTGATGGGGGGCTGTGTATGTGTAAGCAAACATAGAGGGTTGACCGAAAGTTAAAGTTTGTGAATGACCAAACGAAATGAATTGATATAGGAATTAATTGAATTCCTCCATATAGAGGCATTCTGGCAACTGGTTGAGCGAGGCTTTCTCATGATGGCTAGCTGCAAACAATGCGGTTGATAAGGCCTCCCCCTCTGTAGCGGTGACAGTGACTACAGAGACACGATGTTTCCCTGGTATATAATTAAACGTTTTGGGATGGATAATATGTTGGCGCCCCATGGTATTGTTGCCTGAGGTTGTAAGGCATTGGTTGTGCAGATTGTATGTGTAAAGAGCGTCGCCTTGTTGAGTTTCACCCATGCCGACGGGCCAACCCAAACCATTAGGATGATTTCCCCTAGCCATGATGGAACTGTTCCCAAAATTGAGCAGAGCATCTTCAACCCCTTCAATATCTAGAAGTTTTTTGCATGCATCAAGGGCGTATCCCTTGGCAAGTCCACCCAAATCCAGGATTAATCCGCAGTGCAGGCGAGTGATCGTGCGTTGTTTTTGATCGAGTTCCCAACAAGCCATTCGGTTGGTTAATGTCTTGTCGGATTGAATAGCAATATCAAATAATCCGTTGGTTTTCTGATGCCATTGGCGGGCTAGTTCTAGGATGTTAAACATATCCTGAGAAATGGAAACAGGGAAATCAATTGCTGCTGAGTTGATGGCAGATAATTCACTTTGCGAATCAAAGCGATTGAATAGAGTCTCGAGACGTTGTGTCTCCATGAGAATGAGAGAGGCCAGGTTTTCGGCTTGTTCTGAGGATTGGTTACAAAATAGAAGATCCATCCTAGAATGCATGACAGAAAACCATGCATAATTAATAGTTGAACCATTAGGTAATTCTTTGTGGATAACTGGAATCATGAAACAACCATCTCGAGAATTTTCATAAAAAAAAGCGGATGGAAAAGGCCTTTGCTACAACCATCCGCTTGAATGACAATAGGGTGTCGACTAACTCAGTTTAGTCAAGTTCTCTGAGCTTAATGTTTTTGAAGGAAACTTCGTCCCCATGGTCTTGAAGAAGAATGTTCCCTTCTTGGGCTTCGCCGAAATTGGGCCATACTTTATACTTACTGCCGGCGACAAGATCTTTCCACGCCTTGTTACCACGGGTGTATTCAATGAGTTTTTTACCATTGAGCCAATGTTCGACATGATTGCCTTTGACGACGATTCGGGCCGTATTCCAGCCTTTCTTGTTAAATGGTTTTTTCTCAGGAGCCGGGATAAGGTCGTAGAGAGAACCCAATTTGCGGTTACCGTTTTTGCCTAACTTGGCATCAGGGTGTTTCTGGTCGTCGAGAATCTGAAATTCACAGCCGATTGAGGAACCGGCGCCTTTGTTCAACTCGGTGTCGACAAAATACTTGATGCCGCTATTAGCTCCTTCGGTAATGCGGAAGTCTACCGTTAACTCGAAGTTCTTGTATTTTTTTACTGTGACGATATCGCCTCCGTTGGCAGATTCGGCGCCGCCGGATTTGATAACTTTCAAAATCCCTTGTTTCTGATCGATTGCCCAGCCTTTATCTGGGAATTTGTCTAACTTGGCGCCACGCCAACCGTTGGTCGTTTGTCCGTCCCAGAGGAGCTTCCAACCATGAGCTGCTTCACGTGGCGAGAGGTAATTATCAATCAAGTTGATTTGAGGGATTTCTCCTTTGTCAGGCGTGGCTTTTTCTGCCAGATTTTCAGTTGCGATACGGATGTTTTTCCAAGAGATCGTTTTGTTCTCGAGTTTTTTGTTGCCGCCAATACCATGTACTTGCAGAGCAATGAACCCTTCGAGAGTCTTGTTGTCAAGCAAATTGGCGCAAGGAGTCCCATTCAACCAAGTGCGAAGTGAGTTGCCAATGGCTTCAATGCGAACTTTATTCCATTCTCCTGCTTTGAATGCATTCTTGGCCGCTGGATTTTGACTCAATGGATAGAGCCAACCTCGCCTGGCTTCATCGTAGATGCCGGCGCTCCAGGCACGCTTTGAAGTATCAATTTCACACTGATATCCATGGACTCGTCCGTTGTTGTATTCTGGGTAACTTTCGCTCCGGAATTGAACGCCGGAGTTGAGCCCATCGTCAACCTTGTATTCGTATTCAAGGATGAAATCCTTGTAGGTATTTTTAGTCGCCAGGAAGGAATTCGGAGTATGTGTTTTGCTGACGCCTACGATGGCTCCGTCTTCAACTTTGAAGATGGCTGAACCATTGAGTGGTCGCCAATTGGAGAGGTCTTTCCCATTAAAAAGAGGAGTCCATTCTCCAGCTGAAGCCCCAAACAAGAGGCATGCTGCATAGGCAGCTACAGTGATGTAATGCGATTTCATTGTTGTGTGTGGTATTGTAGATAGAAGAAAGAAAAAGGGAGGGTGAAAACAATCGCTCAGGAGTCAATTGTCGTTTTTGCCTTTAAAAGGTAAAAATAACAAAAAAATAATCGCTCTGACAACAAGTTGAAAAAACAAGATGATGGCATAAAGAATGAGCGTGATGAGGCAGATAAATGGCAACATCGTGAAAAGCTCGGACCATGGCGCCTCATAATAAGTGATTGAGTAAACATTGAAGGAAAAGGCCGCCACAAAACAGGCGAGTAAAATTCCCAGTTCGATCAATTGACGTTGTTTGGTAATGACAAAATCTTTCATAAAGATTGTTCAGAGTTAGAAACTGGAGCCTGATGGTTAAGATAATCGATTTTATATTGATCTGGGAATGTAATGACCCGTTGTTCCTCCATCGCTTGGTGCCCTAACAAGCACAACATACTAGAATAGTAGCCTTCTTCAATGAGCGTAGGTACTCGCTTGCCGGTGATAACTGATTCGACAAAGGCGTTCAAAAGTAGGTCGGAACCATCGGTTTTGGCTGGTTTATCAAGAATGAATTCTCCTTTGTTGGCTTTGGCCGTTTCTGGAGCCCAACTGGCTCCTGCAAATGGTACGGCCTCAAACAAATTGCGCTCCATCTTGTTGATCATCCTCAGAATAGCTTCCGCTGGTTTGGGATTTTCTAGATAATATTTTCCTTTCTCGGGTTCGATGGTTCCTTTCTTACACAAGATCTGCTCTTCCAAACCATAGAATCTATTGGAATTAGTACTGGCAAAACTCATATTGACTCCGTTGTCATACATGTAAATAACATGGACATCGTCGTAAACTTCCCGCCCGTCTTTGCGGTCGACGATGGCGCCAAAACCGGCAATTTTATTGGGAATGGACTTCATGACCCAATTGCCAACCTGGATTTGGTGGCTACCTAATTCTGTCATCAGCCCTCGAGAATATTCTTTATAAAGACGCCAGTTGATTTTGCGTTCTAACTCTGGCGAAGGGACTGGCCGACGCCAATCCGCATTGCGATCCCAAAAGGTTCGGATACATTGAACTGGCCCAAATTCTCCTTTGTGAATTCGATTCATGATGGAGATGTACGTGGGATCGTAGAGGCGTTGGTGGCCAATGAACATGACGCGGTCGCATTTCTTATAGGCCTGATACATTGCTAACACCTCGTCTTTATCAATAGAAAGAGCTTTTTCAACAAAGGCGTGTTTTCCCGCAGCAAATGCATCAATGAGCATAGGTGCATGCAAATAGGGCGGTGTCGCAATGACTACTGCATCAATGTCCTTGTCTTCCAGAAGCTTCCGATAATCAGAATAGGTCTTAGCTTGGGGCGCTAGCTTCAATCCTGCTTTCAAACTGGGCTCATAATCATCACATAGAGCTACAATTTGCGCTTTGGGATTACGAATGAGCCAGTTCATGAGATACCTCCCTCGCGATCCCGGTCCAATAATGCCGAGTCGGGCAACCGATCCGATGGTTTCTACCTCTTGAGCAAAGGCGCTGAACCAGGGACAAGCAGCCAGGAGAGAGGCGCTAAGAAAGGCTTTTCCTGTATTTTGAACGAATTCTCTTCGGTTCATGTGTGTCGGTAAAAAAATTTCTTTTGAAAGATTAAACGTTCTTGAATAGGAAATTCTTTCACATGAACATCATAAAATGAAAAAAACAGGCCTCATCCTCTCAAAAATAAACACGTAGATAAAAAATCGCAGCATTTTCACACTGTGTTCCTGAAAGGTTGTGTGAAACATGCTGCGAGTGGGATGATCTAAATTCCGTGCTTAGCGATCGTGGTGATGACCTCTTCTAGGAGGCGGAGCGGGCCGAAAAGCTCCAGGTCCTGGATGTTTTGGTCGCGGTGGACGTTGCATTCTAGGAGGAGGTCCGGGCCGATGAAATCCTGGATGGTGGGGCCCTCCGGGACGAGGCGGTGGCATTGGGCGAAACCTGGGTGGAGGAAGCGGACGTGGATAAGCGCATCGGAGTACTCCCGTTGGCCATATGTAACTGCCACGGTAATAAGCTGCTGGAGCCCATGGCGGCACGTAGCATCCCCGGACGATTCCTGCTGTTGTTAAAATAGGGAGTCCTGATGCCGAATAAGCATAGATAGGAAATCCCGCTGTTGTATACCCCCATATGGGGAATCCGCAAGAATCATAACGAACTGTAATGGCCCCCCCTCCAGTATGGGCGCCAATGGCAATGGTGAAGCTAGCATGTGCTTCCGGGGCTAGTACGCTGACTCCTAGCAATAGGCTAGACAATACTGTAATGATCCATGTCGATTTCTTGTTCATGATGTTATGTGTGGTGAGAGTAAGAACGGATAAAAATAAGACAATCGAAATGGATAAAATGTTGAACGTATGATAAAAAAGTGGATTCCTCATACCATGCCGATGAGGAATCCTCTGTGCTAAATTATTTATATCGTGCTGATTATCAACGCGATATTCGATTTATAGACTTTGGCCGAAATCTTGACGGAATTTGGCAGCAAGTTTGTCGGGCCAATCAGAAGTTGGTTTGAGCCGCCCCATGAAGAAACGAAGAACTGGCGGTTCTTCGACGAATTCGAGCCCTCCAATCAGGTCTCTATTGTCATAGAGCCACTTCATACGGTCGATGACATATCGGATTTGAGAGAGGGTGAAAACTCGTCTTGGGAAGGCAAGTCGAAGAAGCTCTACATTAGCAGGGACATCGTTACCTTGTTCATCGCGAACGCTGGAAATTGTTCCTCGTTCCATACCGCGAACTCCGGAAGCGATAAAGAATGCTGCCGCAAGAGCTCCAGCGGGATATTGCGACTGAGGAATGTGCGGTAAGAACGAACCTGCGTCGATGTGGGCCCCTAATCCGCCTGCTGGTGTGACGCAAGGAATGCCCAGGCGAACCATTTCTCGGATAAAATACTCAATGAAGGATGGGCTTTGTGAGATAACGGTTTCATCCGTGGTTTCATACAAACCTACTGCCATGGCTTCGATTTCGCGGACAGAGATACCGCCGTAGGTGAGGAACCCTTCGAAAAGTGGGATGAGGTGCTGCATCTCCTTAATAATGTCCAAATTATTGGTGCAGATGCCGCCCCCACGCGCTGAAGATACTTTGCGAGCCGAAAAGTAGACAATGTCTGCTAGTTCACACATTGTCTTCAGAATCTCCGCACAGGAGGAATTTTTGAATTCAGCTTCGCGGGTTTTGACAAAATAAGCGTTTTCGCCAATGAGCGAAGCATCCAGGACGAGCCGAAGCCCGAATTCATCGCAAACGGCACGAACTTCACGAAGGTTGGCAATTGAGAATGGTTGGCCTCCAATGAGATTGGTGGAAGCCTCCATGCGGACAAATGGAATTTTATCAACTCCATAGAGAGAAATGCAGTCGCGGAGTTTGGCAATATCCATGTTGCCTTTGAATGGATTGTCACTGGCTAGTTGTAGGGCTTCGTCAGCTACAAGTTCTTCAATTTTGCCTCCATTGAGGTCGATGAGGGCATGAGTCGTCGTGAAATGATAGTTCATCGGTACGACATCCCCGGGCTTTACATAGGCATGAGCGAGAATATTTTCAGCGGCACGCCCTTGGTGGGCTGGCAGTAAGTACTTTTTCCCGAAGACTTCCTTAACTGCTTCTTCAAGCCGCGCAAAACTTTGAGAACCTGCATAAGCATCGTCAGCGCGGAGCATTGCGGCAATTTGGTTGTCGCTCATGGCATTGACTCCCGAATCTGTCAACATGTCCAAATACACGTCGCGAGTACTGAGCTGGAATGTATTGTATCCTGCTTCTCCAATGGCTGCTAACCGTCTTTCAACTGGAACAAGGTATAACTTTTGGACAACACGTACTTTGTGGAGCTCAAGAGGTATTTGTTCCCCTGTGTAAAATTGGACTACGTTGGATGTTTGTTGATTCATGTGTAGATAAAAAGAAAGTAAAACTCTAGCATTTTGAATAGTGAGCTCAATCATAAAATGCGCATGTAAATTGAATTAGTAGTTTTATTGAAAGATAAAAAAGAAAGAAGGAATAAAACAGGAAAAGGCTGACAAAGAAGATGAGAATTATTCTTGAATTAGAAAAAAAATCGAGTAAAGTGCCAGACAATGGCCGAAGGGCGGTCGCTATATTATTTATCGAACAAAAAACCTGACATCAATTACCATGGCAACTTCGCAGGATTCAAAAAACAAAACAAATAAAATGGATCCCCCTGGGAAGGGGAATGCCCAAACCGGTAAGAATGCATTGCCTCCTGCTATGATCAAGGCGATGGAGGAACTGAAAAAAAATGAGGAATGGCAAAGATTTGTGGAGGTACAGCGGCAACATTTGTTAGACTTGAGAGATAACATTCTCGATTCGATGCACGGCGTGACGCGAGATACATTGAAAACGCATCCAGAGGGTAGCGAGGCGTCTGGCGCTGGAGAACACCATGCTGACGCTGGGAGCGATGCTTACGATCGAGACTTTGCGTTGAGTCTATTGGCCAATGGACAAAATGCTTTGGCTGAAGTGGAAGAAGCCCTAAGGCGCATCGAGTTGGGTACATATGGGATTTGCGAAATGTCGTTCAAACCTATTCCCATCCCCAGGCTTGAGGCTATTCCTTTTGCTCGGTTGACGGTTGAGTGCCAAGCTAAATGGGAAAAGGAAAAAGGACGAAGCACGAAATTTACTTCTCGCGACACAATCGGATTTTCCGGAAATATGCAAAATGATCCAGAATTTACAGTTCCGCTTGACGAAGACGAAGAATAGTGTATAAACCCCTCTCCCGAAACTTTTATTCATCATGCCCAGAGACATCATTATCCTCGAATGTACCGAGGCCAAGGCCGAAGGAAAGCCGACCTCTCGTTATGTGACAACACGCAACAAAAAGAGCCCTCGGACGCCTGGCCGACTCGAGAAAATCAAGTATAATCCTTTCCTGAAGCGCCGCACTCTGCATCGCGAGATGCGTTAAGTGTGTTTATCAACAGGTTATTCCAATAATTATGTCTACAGAACCTAAGACTGTCGAACGTCGTATCCGTTTCCGTCGCTGCAATCGCACGATGCCGCGACGCCGCCATGATATCCCATTGGATCAGATCGATTACCTGAATCCAGAATTCCTTTCCAGATTTACGTCTGAGACTGGAAAGATTTTACCTCGTCGCGTAACGGGTGTTTCTGCTAAGTTGCATCGTAAAATTACTCGTGAGATCAGACGAGCTAGAGCCGTTAACTTGTTGCCCTAATCTGGTTTCGGTAATCTTTCGGTAAATTTATTTGTCTTGAAGACGGGAGTTTTACTCGGTACTCCGGGAAAGCTCCCGTTTTTTCCTTATGAAAACTATGCAGAATTTACGAGATACGCAAGCCGAACGCGATTCTCGTAACATATCCATCGATCGTGTTGGAGTAAAAGGGGTTCGATATCCTATCGTCATTAAGGATAAAGCCAACAGGACTCAATCGACTGTAGCCTTGTTGTCTATGGCGGTTGATTTACCCAAAGAATATAAGGGCACGCATATGAGCCGATTCCTGGAAGTGTTGCACAATCGCGGGCCTCAGATGGATGTTCATTCTGCCGTATCTTTGCCCAAGGAATTATTAGCTCGCTTGTCAGCGGATCGATCGCATGTCGAGATGTGCTTCCCTTTCTTTAAGAGCAAAGTAGCCCCAGTAACAGGGATTCCGGGGCTCATGGACTACATGGTTAGTTTTGAAATGGAGGCTGAGCGCGAACGATTACTAGATTTTATTCTGTCGGTAAAAGTGCCTGTGACGACGCTATGTCCATGCTCGAAAGCTATGAGCGAACAAGGAGCTCACAATCAGCGAGGTATTGTTTCATACTCTGTACGGTTTGCGTCGCGCCCCATATGGATCGAAGATTTGATTGAATTGGTGGAATCGTGTGCCAGCTGCGGGGTATACAGTATTCTCAAACGTCCCGATGAAAAATGGGTGACAGACCATGCTTACGAAAATCCTGTTTTTGTGGAGGATTTGGTGAGAAATGTTGCTATTAAAACCGAACAACATTCGGCCTTCAGCTGGTATCGCGTGGAAGCGGAAAATTTTGAATCGATTCATAACCACCAAGCCTATGCCGTGATTGAACGCGATCTAAAAAACAGGTAACTTCCTTATGCTATGAATAATGACCAATACTGGATGCTTGGGGCGTGTGTGGGGGCGCTGTGTATTTCTGTGTCTGGGATATCGGGACTGATTTATCATCGGCAGAAACGATTAATTCCTGTATGGGCGGCAATGCTTGTGTTATTGATACTCCAGACATGGCCTCTGCTGGAACGGGGAAATCTAGGGCAAACGTGCCCGATTCGGGGGCGCGCTGAGGTTCTTTTTTTCTTGGGCTGGGCGTTGAATGTTTTTTATTTGGTGTTGGGGCGTGCTTATCGAATTTCTGTCATTGGTGTGTTTACGGCTCCAGCTATAGCTGTTTTGTCGTTGTTGGCTGTTTTCTTTTATAGTCCGGCTATTATCTCGATGGCAGACCAACATTGGCTGAGTTGGCACATTGGGCTGGCGATGTTGGGGTATGGTGCATTGGGGTTGGCTGCAATGGCTGCCATAGCATTTTTTATCCAGAATTCGCTAATGAAGGCGAAAAAGTTGAGTGAAGTTGGGCGTAAATTGCCTCCGGTTCGGACATTGCAATCGAGTATGATTCGATTGATTGATTGTGGATTCCTCTTGTTGGCTATTGCTCAGTTATGTGGTTGGGTGGCGTTGGATGACTGGATGCCTGTCATGAAAGGGTGGGTGGCTGCCATGGTGACTGTGGGGTATTTCGTGTTGATTTTGGTGACTTACATTCGCGGGCTTCCTGGCAGAGTATTAGCCCTGTGGAGTCTTGTGTTGTATGCCGTATCCTTGAGTATTTTCTTTTTCTTGTCATGAAGTTTGCATGTTTAGGACTCAACCATCGGACGACGCCGGTAGAGGTGCGAGAGTGTTTTTCGATTGCGAAGTCTCGTTTGGCAGAAAGAGGGGCAGAACTAAAACAATTGGATTCGATTGACCAATGTCTTGTGTTGTCAACATGCAATCGGATGGAAATTTACTTTTGTTCGAACAATTTGGCTCAATCAATTGATGACATTCGAGCTTGTTTCATGAAAGAGCGTCAAGGGCTCGAGTGTAAAGATGGGTATTTTTATGAGTATACTGGCATGGAGGCTGCGAGGCATTTATGCCGTGTACTCAGTGGCCTTGATTCGATGGTATTGGGGGAAACCCAGATCTTTGGCCAGGTGAAGGAGGCGTACCGTTTAGCTTTAGAGGCTGGGTTGACTGGTGGAATCCTCAATAAGATATTCCAAAAGTCATTCAGTATTGGCAAGCAAGTTCGGCGAAATACTAGTATCAATGCCGGCGCCACCTCGATCGGAGCTGTTGCCGTAGAACTGTCAGAACGAATTTTCGGAGACTTGGAGGGTTCTCAAGTGTTAATTTTGGGGGCTGGTGAAATGAGCCGGGTTACTGCACAATCGCTGAAATCTCGCGGAGCTCAAAGCATTTTTGTAGCCAACAGAACTCACGAACGTGCTGTTGAGTTAGCTAAATCGGTGGAGGGTGAAGCTATCCGTTATGAACAATGGATAGAATATTTGAAACGAATTGATATTGTAATCGCAGCAACTTCATCACCGCATTACATAATTACTCGCGAATTGTTAGAACCATTGCGTGAGGCCAGGAAATACCGTTCGCTTTTTTTAATTGATATTTCTGTACCGCGCAATGTTGATCCGGCTGCGGCGGATATTGACGAGGTATATGTCTATGATATTGATACGCTAACAACGTTGGCTGATGAAGCTCGTAAACAACGAGAAAAGGAAATCGCTCATTGCGAGGAAATTATTGACCAGAACCTTGAAAAGAATTTTCATAACCTTATCATATGATGGCTCAGAAGACGATTACGATAGGAACTCGGGGTAGCTCGTTAGCGCTTATCCAGGCTGAGATGACTCGGGAGGCGTTGAAACGGGTTTATCCGGAGTACAATGTTCAGATTCGTGTTATCACAACGACTGGTGATCGCCGGACGGATTTACCACTTGATCAGGTTGCTAAAACAACGGGGTTGGGGGACAAGGGGGTGTTCATGAAGGAGATTGAACAGGAATTGGCTGAGGGTACTATTGATTGTGCTGTCCACAGTTTAAAGGATATGCCTGGTGTTTTGGAAGATGAATTCGAGTTGGCTGCTGTATTGCCTCGTGCCAATGTGGAAGACGTCCTCGTATTTAAACCTGAGTCGTTGTCATTGTGTCACAATATAGCTACGGGTAGTGTCCGTAGACGCTTGATGGGGCAGCTCTTTTGGGGGAATAAGGTTCATTTTGATATGTTGCGGGGTAATGTGACGACGCGGTTGTCCAAGTTGGCGGTACATTCTGATTGGGATGCCATTATTCTTGCTAGAGCTGGGTTAGAACGTTTGGGTTTGTTCGATTCCAAATGCATGGTAGATGGTGTTCCTATGTCAATGGTGGTTCTGCCGCTTGACCATTTTGTCCCGGCGGCTGGGCAGGGGATCATCGGAATCGAAATTCGAAAGAATGACAATAGAATGCGGGAAATCCTTACCTCAATCAATCACGTCTCTACCTATCGTCAAGCTTGTGCTGAGCGTGAATTCTTGCGTTTGCTTAATGCGGGGTGTTCAACTCCGGTGGGTGTTCATGCTTCCTGTGAGGGAGAATCTATGCTGTTGAGAGTACTTTACTTCCCAGATCAGTTAGCTCGACTCAGCGTTTTTTCTTCATGCTTGACTGGACCTGCAAATCAACCTGAATTGCTTGCTCAACAAATGTGGCATCGTTTTCAGGAGAGTCGAATTGTTAACGGTGATTGAGGAAAAATTTTCGATCGATTTCGGTCATCGAATACATGACGAGGGTAGGACGCCCTTGTGGGGTACAGTAAGGGATTTCGCAAGAGAGTAATTCTTCCAGGAGTTGTTCGGGGAAGACTAGCTGGTTCTTTTCAAGCCGGGCTGATTTTTGGGCTAATTCAGCAGCAAAAGTTTCGAATGTGACCTGGGCCATCTTTTTCCCAAGCTCCGAATCGCCAATACGTTCAATGAGGGCTAGAATAAATTCTTGGGTGTGCTCTGGTTTCAGTAAAGCTGGCAAACTTTCGATGCGCATGACTTTTTGCCCGAAAGGAGACATAGAGATACCTGCTTGTTCAAAATAGGGAGTTAGTTCTTGCAAGGTGGCAAAATCCCTGGGATCGAGATCCAAAAGGACGGGATCAAGCAGGGGCTGGCCTTTTATGTCTTGCGGGGCTCGGCGCGTGAGCGATTCATAGATGATTCGTTCTCGAGCAGCTCGAGGATGAAGAATTGCTAGGCCGTCAGAGGCTTCGAATAATGCGTAGGCGCGATTGAGTATACCTAAATAGCGAAATTGATTCCCTTTATGTTGAGAGGAAGTGGGAGAACTGGCTTGCGGCTGTAATGGCAGGCTAGATTGCGTAGCGGGCAACGGACGAAATCGTATTGGCTGCTGGGAGGAAGATGCTTCTGGATTGGGAAAAGGATTGCGAGATAGATGGGGCGTTGCAGCAGAGGGGGTGGGGCGTATAGAGCTATCAGCGGAAAGCGGTGTTGATGATCTGTCTGGGAACTTTTGAGGTGGAGTGGTTGTAATTGGCTGGGGGGCTGATGCTGGCAGAACGGTTTCAGGCGCTTGAATTGGTGGCTGATTGTGTACCTGAGGTGTTGGGCCTTGCGCGGACGCTGGGTCGATTGCAGATGATGGGCCGGAATGGAGTGGTACTGAAAGAGCCGATGAAATAGCCTCAATGATAGTAGCAACTACATCGCTTGGTCTCAAAAAACGAACTTCTCGTTTCGCCGGGTGGACGTTGACGTCGACGAGTGCGGGTTCGATGTCCAGATAAAGATACAAAGCAGGGTGAAAACCTGCTGGAAATCCACCGAAACCGTCTCGAATGGCTTTACCAACTAGTTGATCTTCTACTGGTCGCTTGTTGAGGAAAATGAACTGGCCTTTTTTGTTTCTACGCGCTTCTGTCACGGGTAGTAAAAATCCGGATACGGCAATACCAGGGCCTAATGTTTCCGGGATAGAAATGAGCGCATTGGCCAAAGTTGGATTGGTTAATTGGACAATTCGCGCTTTCAGATCGTGTGTGGCTGGTAAATCGAATACAAGATGGGTGTCTTTTCGTAAGATAAAACGAACGTCTGGGAAGGCCAGGGCATGGAGCTTTAGCTGATGCTCAATGTGGGCATTCTCTGTCTCTTGAGATTTTAGGAATTTCTTACGAGCTGGTGTATTAAAGAAGAGCTCGCGAACTTCGATGCTGGTGCCATGAGCAATCCCAGATGATTTAGGAGTTTCGGGTATACCGGCAACTACATTGAGTTCACTGCCTTCCAAGGCCCCTCGCTCGCGTGTCGACAATTTGAGCCTTGAAACACTGGCGATGCTTGGCAATGCTTCTCCACGAAATCCTAGGTGCTGAATGGAAAATAACCCCTCAATGGATGAAAGTTTGCTGGTGGCATGCCGCTCTAGGCTTAGCAGAGCGTCTTCTTGTGACATGCCTATCCCATCGTCTGTGACTTTGATCAATACCGAGCCTCCCTTCATAATTTCCACTAAAATGGTATGAGCGTCTGCGTCGAGACTATTTTCAACGAGTTCTTTCACAACAGAAGCCGGTCGTTCTACGACTTCTCCAGCAGCTACTTGACTGGCCAGGATATCGGGCATGACTTGTATGTGGCTCATGTGATGTAAAATTGAGGAGGTTGGGTTTGATTGGACTAGAGGTCAGGGTACAATAGGAAAAAGTAGTTGGCGAGTAGATAAAATGGGCAACTAAAGAAGTTGATTCTAAATGGCTGGATGATGGTTGACGAGAGGGGATGGAAATATGTTTTTTAATGTCAGACTTCTCATTTGCTCATGTTTTTTTTACAGGTATACCCCTCTTGCCTATTGCTATGAAGTCTATTGCTCGTCAGGTTGCTTTTCTCATGTCAGGGTTGTTGTTTTTGACGACGGTCTATGCAGCGTTGAATACTGTTGTGCCGTTGTGGCTGAAGCAGCATGAGTTCTCTACTTCTTTGATTGGTGTGGCAAGTGCTACATTCTTTGTTGGTAACCTGGTTGGAACTCTCGTGGCGGGGAGGATTATTTCGGGGATCGGATATGGTATGAGTTATTTGGGAGCAAGCTTATTGTGTGTGCTGACTACCTTGTGTTTGATCCCCGTGGATCACATCGTCGCATGGTTGGGTGTTCGTTTTGTCGGGGGGATTAGTTGCGCCTTGGTGTGGGTGATTGTGGAAAGCGCTCTGTTGCGCCTGGGAACAGGTAAATCCCGAGGAAAGTTGTTGGCGGCCTACATGGCTGTTTATTACACTGCTACTGTCATTGCGCAATTATTAATTACCGCTCTTCCTGAATCCCAGCAAATGGCGAGTTTGTGGCTGGCTGGTATTGGTGCATTGGCGCTGATCCCAATGTTGGGCTTGAAATTTGACCCCCCAGAAGCGTTGCGCCCTATGGCGGTGATATGGGCAATGTTGGTTCGCAAACGCCCAAGATTAAGTATTTTAGGTAGTGTGAGCTCTGGTATCCTTCTCGGAACAATTTATGGTATTATGCCTTTGTTTTTAGCCCATCAAGGTTTTTCGAAATCGTGGGTGGGATATTGGATGGCCCTATTAGTGGCTGCTGGTATTGTGGGGCAGTGGCCATTGGGTAGGCTGGGAGAAGTACGCGGTAGGTTTTTTGTGTTGAAATTGCAATCGTTGTTGATTGTTTTTGCATGTATGCTTTTGGTTCTCGATGTGGGATTGGCTGGTGCTTTGCTGTTGTTGGGGTGCGCAGGATTTTCCCTCTATCCGGTGACTCTAGCTCTTGGTTGCGACCGATTGCCCAAAGATTACCTGGTGCCGATGAATCAAACATTGTTACTGAGTTTTACAATAGGAACGTTGGTTGGACCATTATGCACATCGTTTCTGATGGATCATATCGCAGATTTTATGATGCCATTGTGTCTTGCAGGCGTTGCCCTGTTTTATTGGAGTCTCTTGGTCTTTCATGAAATGCGGCATAACCATGTTGTGGTGGCCTCGTTGTTCAAAAAATTATAAACAACCTCTGAGGGCAGAAATACTTTGTTGAGCCAATCCCGGCGTGTCCGATTTCTCTCTAGGATAGCTATTAATTCATTTTCAAGCGCCTCCTGGGTGCCATAGTATGCATCAAGCAGTTCCATACTTAGTATAGAATCTCTAATTCTGTGATTTGCTTCGTCCCTCTCCTCCTCGTCATTTATGAACCCTAGCATTATCCCTAAGCTTGTAAGGAGCTCCTCAAATGGATTTGATCCGAGCGCTTGCCCGAACACTTTCTTCAATAATTCAGTCTCGAATTTATAGCGATCAAAGTCCCGATCAATTTGCTTCTCGTAGTCTTCAGGAAGAGAACCCACTCCTCTCCTCAAATTGTATAGAGCTTTTTGCAAAGCTATTGCTTTATGCTTGTCAGACACATTCTCCCCGAGCCCAGCCCCAGAATACGCATTCCCAATTACTTTTTGCGGGTCAATATTCGATTTCAAGCCGGATCCGGGTTTATAGTCCGGCAGCAACTTTTTCAGATTGTTAGCAATCGTGTCAGTTTGCTCTTTGCTGAGTGGCTTTACGTCCGCCCCAAACCAGTTCGTAATGGGGTAGCGAATATACTTATCCCAAGCACTATTTACATCGTAAGGTGACTTGTCAGTTAAAGCAGCGGTACCTACGACGACTGCTGCCACCCAAGGAACTGCCCGGGCAGTATATTTAGGCCATTTTGACTTAAACGGTAAATCTAAAGTAATAACAGGCTTCAGACTCGCCCACAAATTCTTCCATGGCTCAAGCCAAGGACTAGTAGGAGAAGCTTGAGGTGTTGACTTTTCTTCTTCAAGGAAACGTTGCCATTCGTTGGCGCATTGCCAACGATCTTCAATCCTGATCGAAAACGCTTTGTCGATCGACTCCAATAAGCACCTCGAATACTTACTCTGCAATTCTGGACGATTCGCAAGAGGAATATAAGCCTTGTCTCCGATACGATCAATAGATTGTGGTGGTTTTTCTCCGGTCAAGAGGTTGTAGAGCGTTGCACCCAATGCATAAAGATCTGTCCACGGGCCAGTGTGTCCATGCGTTTTGAGTTGTTCGATTGGCGCATAACCAGACGATGCTATGATCGTTTGAGTCTTGTCGCTAACGATGGCTCGCGCCGATCCAAAATCAATCAATACGGGTTCTCCTGCTTTCGTCAGGAGGATATTGTTCGGTTTGATA